>CP121337.1:4415000-4715000 GCA_043554545.1 Marinoscillum sp.
ATTAAATTTTCAAAACCAGTTAGGTCCTGGGACTTAGGAAATATTTATGTCAATGTAGACTCCTTACATAGTTACTACTTAGATGATGTAGCAATTAACTGGAATCATAATTATACCATTGCGCGTATACAATCAGTTATAGATCGAAATCAGTTACTAGATAGTATCCTCACATGGAATGAGAATATTGTAATCGATTCATTGAATCCCGATTCATTGATGCTTAAGAAAAAATCATTACTTAGTAAATATGACAAGAATACCATCAATATTATTCTTGGAGAAAATACATTTATCTCTACAGAAAATGATTCGCTATCTCTTATAGATTTGAAATATAAATTTATAGAATCTGATCAACTAGGGACCGTGACTGTAAATGTAAAATCAGACTCTTCCAAATACTTTGTTCAACTCATAGGAAAAGGAAATGTTATTCAGGAAAAATATTCGTGCGAGACATGTTATTTTAAAGATATAATGCCAGGCAAATATTCCATTCGTGTACTAATTGATTCTAATCAGGACAGTATTTGGTCAGTGGGCAACATCAGAAAAGATATACCACCAGAACCGATACATCACTTCCCAGAAGAAACGGACATCAGATCCAACTTCGATATGCAACTAGATATCGCTTTATAATTTGTGGATAGTCTTTACTTAGTGTGTGTATAAGCTATTGATTTATACACACTCCAGTATATTCAGTATTTTAAAAAGTATAACAACACCAAACATGTAGTTAATAAACATATATTGAACATTTATTACTATATAATTTATTAACAATAGATTTATTGTAGTTATCTACATTATAATATAATATATTGATTATCAATTATTTAGGAGATAATATCAATGTCTATAACTTGCAACTAAGCTCTATTTATAAACAATATTCATATCCAAATTATCTTTTCATGATTTACCCACAAATCCACAGCCTTAATAGTTAATCTAACTTTAAAATAAACTAATTATATTATTATATTGTATTAAGTGAAAATGTGCATAAAGTGAAAAATTATCTCCTCTTGTTTTTTTATCTGATAATTAGTCTGGCTCTTCCTGCTCAGACCAATGAAAAGGCACAGTTGGCAAATGAATATTATCAACAAGGATCGTATGATAAAGCCCGCGATTTATACGACGATCTTAGTGGAAAAAAGGAGATCATTCCTCTCATTCATTCCAATTATTTTGAGTTGTTGCTCATTGAAAAAGATTTCAAAGCTGCAGAAAAGTATATAAAACAAGTCCTCAAATATTTTCCTGGAAATTCTCAGTATGAATCTAATGTCATAGCCCTTTATCACGCCGCTGGAGAGAAGGATAAAAAGGAAGCATATACCGAAGATCTGAAAAAGCACTATTATCAAAATCAATTAAAACTAAATGTAATTGCACAAAATCTAGTAAGTCAGCAACTACTGGATGATGCCATCTCATTTATTGCAGAAGCAAGAAAAATTTCAGGAAATCCATATGCTTTTTCATTAGATATGGCCGGTATCTATAGAATGAAAAATGAGAAGCCGGAAATGACTAATGAGTACATAAACTATGCGAGAGAGAATCCATTAAATATTAATTATGTTAAAAATATTTTCCAAAATATTCTCAAGGAGGATGATGATTTAGATTTTTTGGAAAACTCACTTATCAAGAAAATTCAATCAGAACCCAATAATTTTTTATATGCAGACTTATTGATATGGGTTGAATTGCAGAGGAAAAACTTTTACGGGGCGTTTATTCAAGCAAGGTCTTTGGATAGAAAAAAAAACACAAAAGGTGATGAGTCCATGAGAATAGGACAAATTGCTATGGATAATGAAGCCTGGGATGATGCCATTCGAATATTTCAATATGTTTCAGACACTTACGATGAAAGTTATAATTATGCCATTTCAAAGCGATATATAATTAGAGCCAAGGAGAATAAAATCAGAAATATATTTCCTGTAGACAGAGCAGAAATTAGAACTTTAATTAACGATTATGATAATCTTATTAAAGAAATAGGTCTTAACCACATATCGCTCGAGGCTCAAAGAAATAAAGCTCTACTTCATGCTTTTTACCTCGATGAAAAAGATTCAGCCATATTTATATTGCAAAAGGTTATTAACAATCCACGATCATCTCCACAATTAATAGCAAGAGCTAAAATGGATCTCGGGGACATTTATCTTTTAAATGGAACCCCATGGGAATCAACCCTGCTATATTCTCAGGTAGAAAAAAGCAATAAAGAATCACCGATTGGATATGAAGCCAAACTTAGGAATGCCAAATTGAATTACTATACAGGAAACTTTACCCTGGCACAAAGTCATCTAGACATTTTGAAGCTTGCTACAACTAGAGAAATTTCAAATGATGCAATAGATTTAAGTCTGTTGATTAAAAACAACACCGTCCTTGATAGCTCAGAAAAGATCATGCAGAATTTTGCAAATATTGAGCTGATGATTTTTCAAAATAAAGTTGATCAGTCAATTACTAGTCTTGTTCAATTGATCAGCAATAACCCAACGCATCCTATTGTGGATGAGTCATATTGGAAATTATCAGGCCTGCTTAAACAAAAAGGTCAATTTCAGGAGGCAATTAAATACCTTGATAAAATTCTTGAATTATTTCCCACCGATATTTTAGCAGATGATTCCATGTATGAAAAAGGACTGATTTATCAGGATCATATTAAAAACGAAGATTTGGCTATGGAGACCTATCAAAAATTTTTAACACAATATCCTGGTAGTATTTACGTCGCGGAAGCCAGAAATAAAATACGAGTATTACGAGGAGATCTTGTTAATTAAACCAGAATTAGTACTGGATCTGGTTCATGTAATCCTGGAACTGGCGGACGGTGTTTATTATAAAATCCATTCATGATATCCTGTGTTTCATTAGATAGAATATTCATTATTTCTTCAAGTACCACACCAGATAGCATATATGGTGGATTGCCCATGTAAACTTGATTTCCAACACAGTGGGCACATACCTGATATTCTTTGCAATCAGATGCCGAGTCGCCACTGACGATGCATTTTGCGAGTGAATCATCGATGGAGACATTATTATTGATTTGCTCTTTTCTTCCTTCTATATCCATATTGTTTACAAAGTATTCTTGTAATACTTTTTGGGAATGCTTAGACATTTTGCTGTGCATTCTCATCGCACATTCCATACAAATTGCATAATCAAAAACGATATCTGTGGCTGTATAGTCAGGATAATTTTTGCAAATTCTCTCAATCAGATATTCTGTTTCTCCGTCTAACAAAAACTTTTCGCACTCAATGCAATTCGAAAAAGGTTTCTCATCTACATAAGAATATAGGTACCTAGGTATATCCTTAAGTTCATCTTCACTATACTTCATAGAGACTTCTTTATTTAGTATGCATGCATAACATATTTTATGCTAACTTTGATTGTAATTATACCCAATTGCTCAATGGGTCACTAACTGTACCTTAAAGATAATGAAGAGAGAAGAAACTATTGATTATAATATAAAAGCTACCTGGCACGGTATATCTCGAATGTATAATCAATATGGAATTGATTTTGATATAACTGCATCTAATGGATTTGTTTTGTTAAATATAGATGTAGAAGAGGGCACACCAGCAACGAAGATCGCGCCAATGATGGGGCTTGAGGCCAGGTCGTTGACCAGAATCCTGAAAAGTATGGAAGAAAAAAATTGGATTTCTAGAGAGAAGGATCCAACAGATGGTCGATCTGTACGTATATGTCTTACACATCTTGGAAAAGAAAAAAGGGAAATTTCCAGACGAGCTGTTAGAGCATTCAACAATCGAATTAAGGAAATTATACCTCAGGAAAAACTATCCATATTCTTTGAGGTAATTATTAGTATAAAAGAAATTATAGAAGATAAACAACTGTTTCTACAACTAGCCCAGGATTTTGTCTATGAAACGAAAAATTAAAAAAGTTGCAGTACTTGGATCCGGAATTATGGGATCTCGTATTGCCTGTCATTTTGCCAATATTGGTTTGGAGGTCTTGTTATTAGATATTTCTCCAAAGGAGCTTACTCCAGAAGAAAAAGCTAAGAAATTAACCTTGGATCATCCTTTGGTAAAAAATAGAATTGTCAATCAATCATTACAAGATAGTATCAGATCAAAACCTTCTCCTCTTTATCTGAAAGAGAAAGCAGAAAATATTGAGACGGGTAACTTTGAAGATGATCTCCCAAAAATTAAATCTGCGGATTGGGTAATTGAAGCCATTGTCGAAAATTTGGAAATAAAGTCTGCGCTTTTTGAGAAAGTGGAGAAAGAAGTCGATCCAAATGCTATCATTTCAAGCAATACTTCTGGTATACCTATAAATTTAATTATCGAAGGCCGAAGCGAACAGTTTCAGAAACAATTTTGTGGGGCTCACTTTTTTAACCCACCAAGATACCTCCGACTATTAGAAATTATTCCTACTGAAAAGACGGACCCAGATATTGTAACCTTTTTGGTCCATTATGGAGATCTGTATTTGGGGAAAGAAACAGTCATTTGTAAAGACACTCCTGCTTTCATTGCCAATAGAATTGGAATTTATTCCATGATGTCTGGAATGCATATCATCGAGGAGATGGGATTGACTGTTAATGAGGTTGATAAACTAACAGGTCCGGTAATAGGCAGACCAAAGTCTGCAACATTCAGGACCCTGGATGTTGTAGGCTTGGATACAGCAGTAAAGGTTGCGCAAGGACTTTCGAAAGGTTTAAAAAATGATGAATCTTCTCATGTATTCGAGCTTCCAAAAATAGTAAGCCAATTATATGAAAAGAAATGGTGGGGAGATAAGACCAAACAAGGATTTTATAAAAAAATTAAAAACAAAGATGGTTCCAGTGAAATTTTAGAACTGGACTTCAAAACACTGGAGTATCAGCCAAAAGGGAAAATAAAACTTGATATTCTTGAAAAGACCAAAAATGTCGAAGATCTCAAAGAAAAATTAAAGCTCACGATTACTGCAGCGGGTAAGGAAGGAGAATTCTATCGCAGGACATTTTTTGATTTATTCAGATATAGTTCCTTAAGAATTCCTGAGATAGCAGATAATCTTTATCAAATTGACCAGGCGGTATCAACAGGGTTTGGTTGGGAAAT
The DNA here is from genome assembly GCA_043554545.1 of Marinoscillum sp. GTDB lineage: Bacteria > Bacteroidota > Bacteroidia > Cytophagales > Cyclobacteriaceae > UBA7330. The sequence continues at coordinate 4,420,172 of CP121337.1, forward strand.
GGGTCCTTTTGAAACCTGGGATGTGATGGGGGTAAAAACCTGCTTAGATCAAATGAAAGCAATGGATCTTACACCTGCTAAATGGGTGGAAGAAATGCTAAGCGCAGGTAAAGAATCATTTTATCATTTCAAGGAAGGAAAGAAATATTTTTATGACATTTCTTCGAAATCATACCAATTGATTCCTGGTACCGACGGACTTATAATGCTAGATGCATTTAAGGAGTCTAATGTAGTATGGAGTAACGCTGGTACAACCTTGTATGATATTGGTGATGGAGTCCTGAATTTGGAATTTCATACCAAAATGAATTCGATAGGATCAGAAGTAGTGGAAGGCATTCAGACATCCATTGAAATTGCCGAGAAGGATTTCAAAGGCCTTGTTATTGGTAATGAAGGACAGAATTTCTCTGCTGGTGCAAATCTAAGCATGATATTTATGTATGCAGTAGATCAGGAATTCGATGAGATTAATATGATGATTCGTGAATTTCAAAAAACGATGACCAGGGCAAGGTTTTCATCTGTCCCTGTGGTATCGGCGCCTTCTGGTTTAGCCTTAGGTGGTGGATGTGAGCTCTCTTTACATTGTGACGCCATCCAGGCCCATGCCGAAACATACATCGGCCTGGTAGAATTCGGTGTTGGACTTATCCCTGGGGGTGGTGGAACCAAAGAACTGACCCTGAGGGCTTCTGATTCTTATCGGCCAGGTGATCCGGAACTAAATCGACTCCAGGAGTATTTCATGAATATTGCAACCGCTAAAGTTGCTACTTCAGCTGAGGAGGCAAGGGAATTATACATTCTTAATCCTACTGATCGAATCACATTAAACAGATCTCGACTTTTAGCCGATGCAAAACAAAGGGTGATTGAATTATCTGAAGCAGGTTACACACAACCTTTGATGAGAGAAGACATTAAAGTTCAGGGAAGAACAGGAATGGCAATGTTTGAAGCAGGTATCACCGCCATGTCCTATGGAAATTATATCTCTGATCATGATGCCAAGATTGCAAAGAAATTATCATATGTCATGAACGGTGGGGATTTGACTTCTCCTACAAAAGTATCTGAACAATATTTATTGGATCTTGAAAGAGAAGCATTTCTGAGTTTATGTGGTGAACAAAAAACATTAGAAAGAATTCAAAGCATTTTGTTTAAAGGGAAGCCTTTAAGAAACTAAAAAATTTAAAAATGGATGCATACATAGTAGCAGGTTTTAGGTCTGCAGTAGGTCGGGCAAAAAAGGGTGGATTTAGGTTTTATCGTCCTGATGATTTGGCGGCAGATGTTATCAAACATTTGGTATCATCAGTCAAAGGATTTGATGCAAAAAGAGTTGATGATTTAATTGTTGGAAATGCTATTCCTGAAGCAGAGCAGGGGATGCAAATGGGGCGCATGATTTCGCTATTGGCTTTGCCAATTGAAGTACCAGGAATGATCATCAATCGATATTGTGGTTCAGGTTTGGAGGCAATACATCTTGCATCAGCCAGAATACATGCCGGAACGGCCGATTGTATTATAGCCGGAGGAACAGAATCCATGTCATTGCTTCCGATGACAGGTTACAAAGCAGCATTAAATTGGAAAATTGCAGAGAGCCATCCGGAATACTATCTCAATATGGGTTTAACGGCCGAGGAGATCTCAAAAGATTTTAAGATCTCAAAAGAAGATGCAGATCAGTTTGCCATGGATTCCCATCAGAAAGCTGCTAAAGCAATTGCTGATGGTAAGTTCAAGGACGAAATACTTCCAATCGAAGTAGAAGATGTTTTTATCGAGGAGGGCAAACGAAAAAGTAAGAAATATACAGTGGATACAGATGAATGTGTAAGAGCGGATACCTCAATGGAAGGTCTTGCTAAATTAAGACCAGCTTTCAAACAAGGAGGTTTTGTTACGGCAGGTAATAGTTCCCCTACATCTGATGGAGCAGCATTTGTTATGGTAATGTCTGAAAAACTCGTTAAGGAATATAACCTTGAACCCATAGCAAAGATGGTTTCTTATGCGACCGCTGGCGTTGATCCCCGTATCATGGGAATTGGTCCGGTCAAAGCGGTGCCTAAAGCATTGAAACAAGCCGGTATAAAACAAGCAGATCTTGATTTAGTAGAATTAAACGAAGCTTTTGCTGCGCAATCGTTGGCTGTTATTCGTGAACTCGATCTAAATACCGATACCCTAAATGTGAATGGAGGAGCCATTGCGTTAGGTCATCCATTGGGTTGTACAGGTGCCAAACTTTCTATTTCACTTTTTAATGAAATGAAGCGCAGAAACAGCAAATATGGAATGGTCACCGCATGTGTAGGAGGGGGACAGGGCGTCGCAGGTATTTATGAATTGTTAAATTGATTTTAGGGGCAACGTAAGATCAAACCCATCAGTTGCATTTAATAATAATTGGTCTATTCAAATCAGTGAATAAGAATTATAACAATACGTTCGGGGACATTGACCTGGAACTACTGGATTTAATACTAAAAGGCTTTTTTGAAGACCGCAAAAAAATACTTGATGTAGGTTGTGGTGAGGGGAGAAACCTCATTTATTTCCTCCAAAGGGATTTTGAAATCCACGCAATCGATCGGGAGCGTAGCTCAGTGGATTTAGTTAAATACATGTTCAGGAATTTTAATCGTGAAGACAGGAATATACTGAAATCAGACATCACGAAGACCGATTATGAAGAGTCATCAATGGATGCGATCATATGTTCCAGAGTATTGCATTTCAGTGAAAGTGAAGAAGCATTTTTTAATGCATGGAATGAGATCTATAGAATTCTTAGGCCAGGGGGACTTTTATATTTAACCATGGATTCTATGATCGGTTTTAGTGATAAGGTTACTTTAGTGGATAAAGGAAAGTGGCAGTTCATGGATGGTTCAATCAGGTTTTTACTCAATGATGATCTGCTTGCAAAGATGAATTTAGCAGGCCAATTTCAAATTATCTCGGACATTAAGACCATTCACTATGATTCTAAGCATGCGCAAACAATCCTGAGACTTATTAAGAAATAGCTAATGACCAAATTACTTCCCGTAATTATTATTTTCATTCTTTATGCATGTCATCCGGACAAGCAGAAGGAAGTTTCATTGACAGAGTTGAATTTTCAAACTACCGATCAGTCAGAGATTTATTTTAAAAATGTACGTAGATCTTACTACAATTTAGAGGAATTGCCGGATGCAGCAATAGAGGTATATACCTTACCCGAATATCAGGAAATATATTTTTCCTATCTAACTCCACAAATAACTTATAATTGGAGAAATGATTTTGCGGCGATCATGCTAAAATTATCACCACAATTAGAAAATCAGCAAGCTATTACGCTTATCATTGAGACGAAAGATCAAGAAGAGAAGATTCTGGTTAATTTAGACAACATAAAGACACAGTCAACTATTGCTGTTAAATTATACAATGCCATTTTAAGAGGCGATCAAATTTATGTGGTGATTGAACGACAAAAACAACCACTTTTTGCCTCTGATGAAGAAAAAAACAATTTTCGAATCACCATTTTTGATTTTCTTAGACTTGTCGAACTCAGATAGATAAAACCTGCTTTGATAAATACCTCATTAAATACTAAATTAAACTAGTTTTGTACTGTCAAAATAAGCATTTTTCTTTCGTATCTCTATGAGTAAGTTCCCTTTCAAGACCCGATTAAGTTACAGCTTTGACAATTATGTTTCTAAGGGAACAGCATCTATGATCTCAGGTCTTGGGATTCTATCTATTGCTTTAATACTTATTTTTGGAGGGCTACTTTTATCGATGGGACTCCATCCAGATGCTGACAGAGATTTTACCTTTTTCGAGTCATTGTGGGTTAATCTGACCCATATTCTGGATCCGGGAGTGCTTGGTAATCATGATGATAACTGGCCATTTAGGCTATTCATGATGTTTACCACTTTTATTGGTCTTGTACTTGTTTCCACATTAATTGGTTTGGTATCCAATGGTATTTTGACCAAAATGGAAGAGTTAAGAAAAGGGCGTTCATTTGTTATAGAAAAAGACCATGTTTTGATTTTAGGTTGGTCATCAAAAATCTTTACCATCATTTCAGAGCTTTGTATTGCTAATGAGAATCAGAAGCGAGGAGTGATCGTGATTCTTGCAGACATGGACAAAGTCCTGATGGAAGATGAGATTAGGGATAAAGTTGGCAGTACTGGAAATACAGATGTTATCTGCCGAACGGGGAATCCCATCGATGTACACGATTTGCATATTGCAAATCCATTTGATACTAAATCCATTATTATTCTTGATAAGGAAAACGAAAACTCTGATTCGCAAATCATTAAAACGATCGTTGCTATTGTAACTAATCCTGAGCGAAGAGAGGCTCCTTATCACATCACTGCTGAGATGGAAAGTAAGAAAAACTTTGAAGTTGCCAAAATGGTGGGTAAGGACGAAGTAGAGCTGATCCTATCTGATGAAATTATTTCAAGAATAATGGTTCAGACCAGTAGGCAATCTGGATTGAGTGTTGTTTACATTGAGTTGATGGATTTTGGTGGTGATGAGATTTATTTCATGGAGGAAAAATCATTGGTGAGCAGGACCTTCCGTGAAATCCTTTTTGCATACGAAGATTCAGCCATTATGGGAATACAATATGCGGATGGAAGTGTTGAGATTAATCCAGCAATGGATACGATCTTCAAAAAAGGGGATCGGGTTATTGGAATAACGGAGGACGATGACACCCTTGTTCCAAATGCCCCGCAGGAAACGGTGCTGGAAGAGAGCTCCATTATTTATTCTGAACCACCGATACCAGAAGTCGAACAGATTTTGCTTATTGGCTGGAACGACCGAGCAAAATATATTGTCAAAGAACTTGACTACTATGTCCCAGAAGGCTCTACAGTCAGGATTGTTTCAAAATTTGACGATGCTGAAAAAACAGTTAGAAAACTTCAAAATGTCGTAAAACGAATTGAGCTGGAGTTTGAAGTTAAGGATACAACAGATCGAGATACTTTGGCTCATATGCACCTGAACCAATATCAGTATATTATTCTCCTTTGTTATCAAAACTACTTTCCCATTCAGGAAGCAGATGCACAAACATTAATCACCTTACTACATCTAAGAAATTTTACGGAAATAAGAAATGAGAAGTATAAGATTGTAAGTGAGATGCTGGATATCCGTAATCGCCAACTAGCTGATATCACCAGTGCAGATGATTTTATCGTAAGTGATAAACTCATCAGTTTGCTGATGAGTCAGGTATCTGAAAACAAGTACCTGATGCGCGTATTTGAAGATCTGTTTGATGCTGATGGATCAGAAATTTATATCAAGTCTGCCAGGGAATATGTCAAAACAGGAGTGCCTATTCATTTTTATACGGTACTCGAATCCGCGGCCAGAAAAAATGAAGTAGCTATCGGATACCGAATAATTACAGAGTCCAAAGATGCCAATAAGGGATATGGTGTTTATGTCAATCCAAAGAAATCAAACATCTTCACACTAACTGAAGATGACATGGTAATTGTGCTCTCAGAGGATTAAGGACTTAATGGCTTATCAATCTTTGAGCTAGTTTATTCTTAAAGCTCCTTCTAAAAATTCTCATATTACAACGATTTCTAGCAATCATTTCAATGTAATTTTTGTTACAATGGTTGTTTTGCTTATTGATTTCAATTCTATATTTCATGTTACTCCATATGCTTCGAAATAGATTGATTTCTCTAAAAATTACTTAAATTGGAAATTCTAAAAATAATAATATTCCATGCCCGATTATTCAAAAGAGATACAGTCATTTATAGCTAAAGTTTCTAAAAAGAATGAACATGAAAAAGAATTCATTCAGGCTGTTTCCGAAGTATCTGAAACGATAGTTCCTTTTATAGAGGAGCACAAAAAATACAAGGAAGCCAATGTTTTGGAAAGAATGTGTGAGCCAGAAAGAGTTATCATTTTTAGGGTTCCATGGATCGATAGAAATGGAAGCTATCAAGTAAATCGAGGATTTAGAGTTCAGATGAATTCTGCTATTGGACCCTATAAGGGAGGACTGAGGTTTCATCCATCTGTAAATTTGTCAATTCTTAAATTTCTTGCTTTCGAACAGGTTTTCAAAAACAGTCTCACTACACTGCCTTTGGGTGGGGGTAAAGGAGGAAGTGATTTTGACCCAAAGGGGAAAACGGATTTTGAAGTCATGAATTTCTGTCAAAATTTTATGACCGAACTCTCTAAACACATTGGGGGCTTCACAGATATTCCTGCTGGAGATATTGGAGTAGGAGCCAGAGAAATTGGATACATGTTTGGTCAGTATAAAAAAGTACGTAATGAATTTGCTGGTGTACTTACCGGTAAAGGACTAGAGTTTGGAGGTAGTCTGATCAGAACAGAAGCAACTGGCTATGGGGTGGTTTATTTTAGTCAGGAGATTTTGTCAAGTAAAGATGATTCTTTAGCCGATAAAGTCTGTGCAGTTTCAGGAAGCGGTAATGTAGCTCAATACACCATTGAAAAACTACTTGAATTAGGAGCTACGCCGGTGACCGTTTCAGATTCTGGAGGAACTATCTATGATAAAGAAGGCATAGATTCTGAGAAGCTCGAATTTATTAAGACGCTAAAGAATGAAAAAAGAGGGAGAATCAGTGAATATGCCGAAAAATTTAAAGGATCAAAATTTCATGAAGGTACAACACCATGGATGTTCAAAGTAGATTTGGCTTATCCATGTGCAACTCAGAATGAACTGGATCAAGAAGATGCAAAAGCCTTGATTGATAATGGTTGCATAGGCATATTTGAAGGCGCTAATATGCCAACAACATTGGAGGCCTATCAACTAATTAAAAAACATAAACTTATTTATTCACCAGGCAAAGCCTCTAATGCAGGAGGGGTAGCAACTTCAGGGCTGGAAATGTCTCAAAATGCACAAAGACTTTACTGGACCCGGGAGGAAGTTGATTATCGATTAAAAATGATCATGAAAAGTATTCATTCCAACTGTGTAGAATATGGTCAGGAGGATAATGATTATGTAGATTATGTAAGAGGTGCAAATATTGCCGGATTTGTAAAGGTGGCTGATGCCATGATTGCTCAGGGGGTCGTATGATTTCTTTCTGGTAAATAGGATTATTGTACCTGAGAAGTGTATATTTGAATTCAAATTTAATCTGCACTACTATGTCAATGCTAATAATAATTTTGGTTCTGTTTGTATTGGCCATCATATGTCCAATTATCTTACCTAATCATAAGGTAAGCGATCACAAACGAGATCACGTCTAATCAATGTTGGGCTGAATGATGATTTTCATTTGATTCAGTTCAAGTCCAATAAGGTTTCCTACCTGCTCCATTCCGCCTCTGTAAACACACCCGTTGTCCAATGGGAGGACCATTCTCTGCATATTTATCGCGTCATAAATATCTTTTAGCCCTTTAGGAAAATGTCCGTGGATAATCCGTTTTCCAAATACTTTATCAGGATCATAGTTGAACTGTTTGATTAGAATCATGGCTTCTTGATCCTGAAAGACATCGTCCAGGGTAAAATTAAAACCTGCATGAACAAGTATAAATTCCCCTGATACATAATAGTAAGGTAGACTTTTAAGAAATAACGCAACGCTATTTCTGGAATTTTCATCAAGCTCAATAAGAGCGGCTGCATTTAGTTGAATAAGTTCTTTCTTCTTGTTTTCCGATGGCTCGGAAAGGTAGTCCAAATATTTTTTGTCATGATTTCCTATCAGAGGAAAAATATTATCTCCGGATGAAATTATTTCATTTAATACCTCAAGACTTGATGGACCTTTATTGATGTAGTCGCCAAGCAAGAAGAGCTGATCATCCTGCTGAAGATTTATTTGTTCAAGTAAGGATTTGTAGGTTAGGTAACAGCCGTGAATGTCACTAATTACCCAGCGCTTTCCCGAAGAAAGGGGAATCTCGATACCGTGAGGGTATTGGTTACCCAACTATTTATTTTCTGCTTTCTTTTCTTGCATTAACAAACATCAGAGTTGAAACAAATGCAATTAGAATAATGGCAATGTTTACAAATAAATGTACTCCGCTGGTTACTGCTGGATTGGTTAACTCCATTTCTGTATCTTTTACTGCGAATATAAAATTTAAATTGGACCTATAAAAAAGTAAAGGTTGATTTAACTAATGCTGAACCATCGAACAACTGAAACCAGCCAGTCTGCAATGACTTGTGCAAATTCATTTCCTGAACCTCTTCCTACCACATAAAGAACAAATAGCAGGTACATACCTAGTAAAATAACGGCTTTTAGTTTTCCAATTTTGTTTCCTATAATAAATATCAAAAGGACCAATGCAGTTAATAGCCAAAGGAGAAAACGCAACTCACTACTTAAATCAACCATTTCTGGCGGCATGTGGATAGGCCCGTAAATCAAAGTAAATATCATTAATGGAAACCCAAGAGCGAAACAAATGTCAAAGATATTGCTGCCTAAAGCATTTGAGATGGCATCATCATATTGACCGCGTTGAGCGTCTTTTATAGAAATAATGGTATCAGGAAAACTGGAAGCAGCAGATGCAAGGATTAATGCAACAAACATGACAGGAATTCCCAGACCATCAAATGTACCTAGATATGGGACTGTGTATGTTTCTTCTCCAACCCATTCACAAGCAAGAACCAAAAGATAACAAACAGCAGCAATTGACAACGTAGCACTGACTAAAAGAAACCAGGCATTTTTATTGTTGATTTTATCTTTACCAATAAAGACTCTTTCTAGGTCAAGGGTAATCAATCCAAGAAGAAATGGTTTTTGTTTTGCACCTACATCCTCAAAATCTTCCTCGGACACATGACTTTCATTCAGTAATTCTTCTCGATCCTTCTTATCCATCGACCAAAACATATAAATGATGTAGACGACATATACAGCCATCAAAAGGAATCCATGATACCAATCCAGTTCAGATCCACTTACCAAAATGATGAAGATCAGCTCAGCAATTAAAAGTGAAAGTCCATCTCTAAGCATCACTTTTTGTGAAACTTTGACGGTGGCTGTAAGTCCAATGCCAATTACTGCCAGAACAGAGACAGCAGGAATAACCATGCTATTGAAAATCGCAGATCCAGCAGTTGTACCTATTCCACCAGAAAAGCCTTCCGCATCTTTCATGATAAAAAGGAAAAATAAAGAGGTAAAAACCTCAGGCATGGAGCTGGCAACGGCATTAATGGTAGCTCCTCTTACGCCATCAGAAAGGTTTCTTCCAATATATTCTGAAGCCGTCATAAAGCCATCTCCTGCTCGCCATATGACGACACAACAAATAGTAATAAGAATTAAGGGTATGAGAATTCCCATAGAAATTAGTTAATAGGTCTTTTGACTTAAAAAAATCATGAGCTGGAGGCGCGACTAAGATAAGCATTTTCTTAATATCTAATGAATTTTTAATATTGGATAATATATATTGTTAGGCTATTTAGTAATATAAGTTGTTAGCATATTGCCCAATAAATGCAAAAATGTTCCATAGCTGCTAGAATTAAATGATACTATCTGGCATTGAGATTTTATTTACATATTAAATTTGAAACTGTAGCTCAACACTTATGTACATTAATTTATCAGGTTTGAATATCCTTGTTACCGGTGCAAGTCGGGGAATAGGAAAGGCAATAGCTACTAAATTAGCAGAGGCGGGAGCTACAATAGCTATTCATTATAATAAGAATGCAAGAGAAGCAGAAAACCTTGCTCATGTGCTTGGCAATGAATCAAAAGCATATCAGTCGGACCTTTCAAAAAAAGGAGAAGCAGGGAAACTATTTGATCGGGTAATACTGGAAATGGGCAGCATTGAGATATTAATTAACAATGCAGGGATTGCAAAACCAGCCAAAATTGATTTGCCTGAGGAAGAGTGGTCAAAAATTTGGGACGAGGTGGTATTAGTTAATCTTGATTCAACGGCAGTTCTTTGTAAAAAAGCCATTGAGTTTTTTTTGAAAAGAAAAAGTGCGGGAAGAATTATAAATATTTCCTCCAGAGCAGCGTTTAAAGGAGATCAGGCAGAATATATGGCATATGCTGCCTCAAAGGCTGGAGTTACCTCGTTAACTAAAACAATTGCTGGGGCGTATGGAAAAGATGGCATTAAAGCCTTTTGTATAGCTCCTGGTTTTGTAAAAACAGACATGGCAAAAGCATTTACCGATGAATATGGTGAAGCCCATGCAAATGATGACCTCTCACTAGAGAGGATGACTGAACCTAAAGATTTGGCTCCATTGATTACATTTATCGCCAGTGGCATGGCAGATCATTCGACAGGAGCTACATTTGACATTAATGCAGGCAGTTACTTGCATTAAGGTTCTAAATATTATTCATATATTTAATGATCAAAACTGGCTAGATTATGGTAGAGAGTATCAAAAAACACCTTAAATCCCTCATTCAACTTGCCCTTTCGGATCAAAAATTCGATAAGGAGGAGAAAATGTGGATTTACATTATTGGCAAAGCCAATAAGATTCCTGAAAAAGATATTGACGAATTGATTAAGGCTGAAATGTCAAATAAAGATGTCGAAGACCTGTCTTTCGATGCATTGTCATTTGATGAAAAGTTTGAATTTTTATACAACCTCATTCAGTTGATGAAAATTGACAACGAAGTATTTCTTAGTGAGATCAATTATTGCCAGACCCTAGCGGAAAGGCTTGGTTTTGATAAGTCGGTAGTTAAAAAACTATCATCAAGAATTTACTCGGATCCGTCTATTACTTCCGATAGGGAATTGCTGAAAAAACAAGCCAAAAATTTCGAAAAATAATTATCATGAGTATTAGATCACAGTTAAGCGCACTCATAGCTCTCGCCAAAGTAGACGGTGATTTTGCAGGAGAAGAAAGAGATCTCATTTATATGATAGGGAAAGCAAATGGAATCACAGAAAAGGATATCCTAGAGTTGGTGGAAAACCCTGAGCCTCTCCCTCCATTATCTACCATGACTGATGAAGATAAATTTGAGTATCTCTATAACATTGTTCAACTAATGAAAATTGACAGTCAGATTTATCTGAGTGAAATTAAATATTGTGAAGAACTTGCTACCAAATTAGGTTATAAAAAAGGAGTCATTTCTGCCCTTTCTTCAAAAGTTTTTAGTGATCCAATGATTACCTCTGACAGGGAAGCACTAAAACGTGCAGTTAAAAAGTACCAAGGATAATTATATATAGGGTCAATCAATCATAGTCTGATATGCTAGCGCTCGAGTGGAGATCTTTCGATTCAATTGAAACACAAAGAATTGAAAATGCCAGAGTACAATTCCATGCAGCAATTCAAAATGTAGCAGCGGTAGGCAGGAGGTTCCTAAAGGAGAGTCCAAATGATGAATATGCTACATTATTTTGGGTTCCTGGATTATTAAGATTAGCTGGACACTGGGTTGAGGGAAATACAAAATTCAGATCTTCAATAAGCTTTTCCGACTTTAATATTTATTTGGTTGATGATCGTGTAAACACCATTTCAAGTTTTGCCATAAATGGCCACACCCACAGACAGATTATGCTTTGGCTGGAAGAGCAGATAGGAACGCTTGGGTTATCTGCTTCCATGCTAACATTAAGCTTGCCTTATGAATTACAAGAATATCCCCAGCTAAACGGAATACCATTTGATTTGGAGGACACTGAGGCAATGGAGGAATTGGGGAAATATTATCACAATGCTTTTCTTGTTTTGAGGGAGTTTAAAATAAAGCAGGACCTGGAAGGAGATATAAATATCTGGCCACATCACTTCGATGCGGCAATAAGTGTAACACTAAAAGAGACAGGGGACCTTGAAACGGATACCTCCATAACACTAGGGATGATGCCTGGTGATGAAAGTTCTGGTAAGCCCTATTATTATGTGAGTACCTGGCCGCATGTCCACACCAGTAAGATGAAACCTTTCGATGGTCCAGGAAACTGGATTGAAGAAGATTGGACTGGTGCCATCTTGACGGATGAGGAACTAAAAGCAACCATAAATCAAAAAGAAGCACTGAATAGCTTTTATGATAATGCGTTTAGCGTACTAACTAAGACGTTGACGGAATAGCAAGTCATAATCAATCTCAAAGTATTCAAGAAGCTTGGAAGCAAAATCATCCTCTTGTAAAATTGAGGTTTTCTCTAAATTGCCAAGATCCAGGATAATTAGTTCAGTATCCGTAAGAGTAATTTTTCCGCCTTTGGTGTATTTACTTACGTATTTGCAAGCCCTTAATGGAGAGTTATCGGAATCCTGGTAATAGTTAAATCGCTCTAAAAACTCAATCATCCCACGGGGGGCCTCATCAATTTGGAAAAGAGAATGGAAAACAATGCTATCCGAAGATTTCTGCAGAATGAAATGCTCATCTGGGTCTTTGATAAACCGAAAATATTGATTGTAGTCTAACTGGGTGATATCAGGAACCATTTTTATAGGCACTAAAAAATTGGAAAAGCTACCTACATCAGCCAACCATTTTTCATTATTTATTTGGACCATGATGAGTGGGTGGTCAAGATCAGGACTCCATGATTTACCGTGTCTAATTTTTGCAGAAATAAGTGTACATTCAAAATCCAGGGAGAGGAGTAGATGATAAAACAGAATATTTAGTTCAAAGGCGATGCCTCCTCTTTTTTGAAAAATGATTTTTTCAAAAATTTTGTCCACATCGAATAATAGTTTTCTTCCAAAATACACATCCAGGTTCTCATATGGAATGTGCATTAAATGCGATTTGTGTAATGTTTGTAATAGCTTGAGGGATGGACCGGTCTTTTGAATGTTTATACGCTTCAGATAATCATTGCAGGAAATAGCAGGTAATTTTGCCGTTCTTTTATAGCTTTTATGCTGTGACATGCCAGACTACTTTAATGCTTCCTTCAAATTAAGAATGAAGTTTGTTAATGCATTTTCTTTTGTGTAGTCGCTATCCCATTGTTTTCCGACATAAGCATCATGTGCAATTGTCTGCTTGATATAATATTTATATACCAGGTGATCTACAGGAATCGTTTTTAACGAAATATTGCCGTTATTTTTTGGAACCATCGAAATATAATCCGTTTCGGCGCCTGTTACTTTATAGTTGAGCATCTTTTTAATGGTCTTACCTGTTGAGAAAAAAGAAAATAAAGCGAACTGAAATCCCTTTTTGTATAGTGTTTCGTCATCACCATAGCTTACCATTTCATATTTATAAGGATATAGACTCATGACGCTCTCTATTTCACTGATTCTTTGATCAATTTCCTTATTTCTATCCTCAATTTTCTGAGTTTCAGAAGCGGAAAGTCCCTCCAGGGCGGATATTTTTTCTGGGATGATAACTGCCAGATTGGCCCTACGTATTTGTCCAGGATAGGAGCTAAAATGCACACCAGGAAAGAGTGGTAGATCAGTCAAAATATTTGGTCCCTCGGGAATTAAAAAATTTGTCCTGTCGATATCTTGCCTAATAATTTGTCTTCCTAACCGAAGGGTAATGAGGTCAATGGGAGCTTCTTTTTGTATCCAAATCAATTCTTTATCGGCGATAAGATTTGCTTGATTATTGAAAGACCCAATTTTAAAGTCGTATGATTCATTCAGTCCTACATACTTTTGTTCAACAAGGAGGATATTCTTTACTCCCCGTTCTTGGAATGTGTTTACAAAAGCTGCAGTTACTTCTGGTCCTGAAAGAAAATCGTCTTTATATACATAGCAGATAGGATCTATATACATATTCCTTAAGTCAGCATGAATTTTGGCTGCAAAATCAGACCAATTCACTCTGCTGACTGGCTGCTCAGGATCCTCAGTCATAGATATGATAACTGCCGAACGAGAGGAGGTTAGGTCTTCTGGAATCTGATCGGAGAGCACAGCAGGTCTTAAGCCACAAAAGTCAATCAGACTCACACTTTGCGCATGGCAATATCCAATTTGCAGAAAGAAAGTCAGTAGAAGATAATATTTAGGGGCCCTCACAAATATTGGCATATTTATAAATTTATAAATTAACTCCATGACCCACCATCGTATTGTAGACAAAATGAAAAAGAAGTGGATTAATTGTTCTTGCCTTTAAGGATTTCTTTCATTTCATTGATCTTTAATAGCGCCTCTACCGGAGAGATCGAATTAACATCTACGTCCGATAATAACTTTAGCACTTTTTCAAATTTGGGATCAGATTCAAATAAGTTTAATTGGACTCTGCTGCTTGGAATTTCGGCGAGTTTTTCTCTGTCCTGTTCACTCAATTTATCCTTTTCCAGGTTCTTCAGAATTTCATCTGATCGAATGACGATTTCATTTGGCATACCTGCCATTTGTGCTACATGAATCCCAAAACTATGTTCACTCCCTCCGGGCACCAATTTGCGCAGGAAGATTACTTTATCTTCTAGTTCTTTGACAGAGACATTAAAATTTTTAACTCTTGGAAGCGTTTTTGTCAACTCATTCAGCTCATGATAATGTGTTGCGAACAGCGTTTTTGCTTTAAACTGTGGATGATTATGAATAAACTCCACAATGGACCAAGCAATGGAAATACCATCGTATGTACTCGTTCCACGTCCAATTTCATCCATTAAAATCAGAGACCGGTCACTCAGGTTGTTTAGGATGCTGGCTGTTTCTGTCATCTCTACCATAAAAGTAGATTCGCCGCGAGATAGATTATCAGAAGCACCTACGCGAGTAAATACCTTGTCGACAAGACCAATTTTGGCATAGCCGGCGGGGACAAAGCAGCCGATTTGTGCCATCAGTGTAATCAATGCAGTTTGTCGTAACAATGCAGATTTACCAGCCATATTGGGTCCGGTAATCACGATGACTTGCTGAGACTCATTGTCCAGATAGGTGTCATTGGGGATATAACTTTCTTCTGTAGAAAGGTTTTGCTCAATCACCGGGTGCCTTCCTGCCTTGATGTCAATCATAAAATCATGAGAGATACCAGGTTTTATATAATTATTGCGACTAGCCAATTTTGCAAAGGAAGAGAGACAGTCCAGCGTAGCTATGATTCTGGCGTTCTGCTGGATGGTTTCAATATATTCCAAAGCAAATGAGATCAGCTCCTGATAGATTTGCGACTCTATTTCGAATATCTGACCCTCAGCCTTGAGGATTTTTTCTTCGTAAATTTTTAACTCCTCTGTAATATACCTTTCAGCATTCACCAGGGTCTGTTTTCTAATCCATTCCTCAGGCACTTTGTCTTTATGTGAATTGGTTACTTCCAGATAATATCCGAATACCTTATTGTATGCAATCTTCAAAGAAGAAATACCAGTTCTTTTTAGTTCCCGCTCTTGTATTCCTTTGAGGTAATCCTTCCCGGAGTAAGCAATGGCTCTTAGATCATCTAATTTTTCATCTATGCCTTCTTCAATTAAGTTTCCCTGAGAACTGTTTAAAGGAACATCGTCTTTTAGTGTGGTTTCAATTTTTTCAAGTAGGCTTTTGCAGTCATTTAACTGTTCGATATAGGTAGCATAGATTTCCTGACCATTATCTTTTAGCAGGTTCTTGATGGGCAGGATATGATTGAGGCCATTCTTTAGCTGATTCATCTCCCTGGGGTTGATCCTTCGTGTTGCCACTTTGGATATCAACCTTTCAAGGTCACCAATTTTACCGAGGTGATTTAGCAAAGTATCTAATAACTCATTTGCTTTTTGAAATCCCTCAACAGTGTCCAATCGTCTTTCTATGGCTTTCTGGTCTTTCAGCGGAAGAACCAACCATTTTCTAAGTTGTCGGGCACCCATTGGTGTTTTAGTTTGATCTAACACCTCAATTAAGGATTTACCATCAGGTTGAGTTGGTGAGAGCAATTCAAGGTTGCGGATGGTGAATTTGTCCATCCATACAAACTGTTGTTCATCAATTCTTGAAAGGTGACCGATATGACCAGTTTCTCTGTGCTCTGTTTCTTCCAAATAATAGAGAATGGACCCGGCTGCTATAATTCCTGATTTCAATTCTTCAACACCAAAACCTTTAAGGTTGGTCGTATTGAAATGGTTGATCAGACGATCATAGGTGAATGCATATTGAAAAATCCATTCCTCTAGTCCGAAGCCATGAAAGTTTACATCATATTTTTCGAGGAAGCGCTCTCTTTTGGATTTACAATAAATGATTTCTGAGGGGTTGAAACCCTGAATCAACTTATCCACGTACAATTCATTTCCTTCAGTCACCATAAACTCACCGGTGGAAAGATCCAGAAAAGCTAAGCCACAGGTTTGTTCACCAAAATGGACGGCAGCAAGAAAATTATTTTTCTTCTGCTCCAATACATTGTCATTTAAAGAAAGTCCGGGAGTCACCAGCTCTGTTACTCCTCTTTTCACAATTCCTTTTACTGATTTGGGATCCTCCAGCTGATCACAAATGGCGACGCGAAAGCCAGCACGCACTAACCTGGGAAGATATGCGTCAAGTGAATGGTGAGGAAATCCTGCAAGTTCCATCTCGGAAGCGGCACCGTTAGACCTTTTGGTAAGGACTATTTCCAACACTTTACTGGCTTTTACAGCGTCCTGGCCAAATGTTTCGTAGAAATCACCGACACGAAAAAGCAACAAGGCACCCGGATACTTTGCCTTGATGGCATTGTATTGTTTCATTAAAGGGGTTTCTGTTGCTTTGGCGGATTTTGTCATTCAGAAAATTGAGATAGTTTTGGCCTGATCAATAATAACAACCAAAAAATGTTGGTATTCAGATTTCGGATTAATGATGGAATTATTTTCGCAATCAAGTAAGTACAATATTAAGTAAAGGTCTGCTTATGCGAAAGTTAAAAAATGAAGAACTGAGTAGGATTTCAGTGGATGAATTCAAAGAAGCTCATAAAAGCAATGTTTCCATCATACTGGATGATGTTAGGAGTCTGAATAATGTAGGTAGTGCCTTTCGAACAGGAGATGCTTTTTTGGTAGAAAAGATCTGGCTATGTGGTATTACCGGACAGCCACCTCATCGGGATATTCAAAAGACGGCTTTGGGTGCTACTGAATCTGTAGCATGGGAGCATGCAGTCGATGTAATGAAACTTATATCAGATTTGAAATCAAAGGGATATGAAATTGTCAGCATTGAACAAGCAGATGAAAGTACATCGCTCGCTGACTTTGAGTCCAATTCAGCCAAAAAATATGCCCTGATTTTTGGCAATGAAGTATTTGGTGTAAAGGAGGAGGCAGTAATAGCCGCTGATCATGTTCTGGAGATTCCACAAAGTGGCACTAAACACTCACTCAATATTTCGGTAAGTATTGGCATCGTTTTATGGCACTTTCTGAATGGTTAATCCAGCAAAATAAATCAATATCACTACAACTAGTGATACGAATGCCTATCACTAGGGATTGTGTCATTTAGTCGTTTGTAACAACTTTGCCTTGTTTAGAATAATTATAAATAAAGGCCAGGTGATCAAGAGAATTTTTACATTTTTCGCATTCATTTATTCCCTATCAATCTATGCACAAGATTTGAAGATAGAGGGCACCGTAATAGAAGAGGGTGGAGTTTCTGCAATTCCAGGTAGTTATGTCATGCTGGAGAACACTTCATATGGCACCAGGACGGATGGCAGAGGCTATTACCAATTAGAGGGAATCCCTGTAGGGACATATGAACTGGTAGTTACCAGCCCGGGATTCAAGAATAAAAAACAAAAAATCAGTTTGGATCAGAATGTTGTACTGGATTTCAGTATGGAGGAAAATATCATGGATTTGCCTGAATTGGTGATAGAGACCAATAGTTTATCGTTGGGAAGGATAGGCAAAAAGAAAATACCTGGATCGGTTGAATACATTTCTGCTACGGAGCTCAAAAACTACAACTACACCAATGTTAATGATGTAATGAAAATGATTCCCGGGGTAAACATACAGGAAGAGGAAGGCTTTGGTTTACGTCCAAACATTGGTTTGAGGGGATCTGGTCTTGAGAGAAGTGCTAAGATCACCCTGATGGAAGATGGCATTTTAGCTGCACCAGCACCCTATGCCTCACCATCTGCTTATTATTTTCCTACGATGGGAAGAATGAATAGCGTGGAAGTATTGAAAGGTGCCAGTCAGATTAGGTTCGGTCCATTTACGACCGGTGGAGCCATTAATTTAATATCTACACCTATACCAAATGATTTCACCACTAAATTCCAATTGACGGCAGGAAGCTTTGGATATAGAAACCTGCATGCACATGTAGGTAAGAGTTTTGATCATGTAGGGTTTTTAGTGGAGACTTTCCAATATGGTGCGGATGGTTTTAAAACATTACCAGGAGGACAGGGCACCGGTTTTGATAAAAAAGATTATCAGGTGAAACTAAGGGTTAATACTAAACCAGAGAAGGAAACCTATCAATCACTAAGCTTTACCCTCGGAAGAACCAACGAAAGGTCGAACGAAACATATCTTGGACTAGCAAAGCGCGATTTCGATGTGAATCCATATAGCAGATATGCAGCCTCACAAATGGACCAAATGAATGCTGAGCAAACACGTTTTTCTGCTCAACATTATATTGAAGTAGCACCCTGGTTGAATATTTTAACCACCGCCTATCGAAATGATTTTGCCAGAAATTGGTATAAGCTGCAGTCCATTGCAGGTGGCCCGGGAATTACCAGTGTTTTAAATGACCCGTTAAATAATCAAAGAGCTTATGGAATTCTTCAAGGTCTTTCAGACAGTGATTCAACCAGTTTATTTCTCAGGTCAAATAACCGGGAATATTATGCGCAGGGTATTCAGACGGTTTTTGATATTGAATTTAGTACGGGGAATGTTTTACATGATATACATATTAGTGGCAGGTTACATAAAGATCAGGAAGATCGATTTCAGTTGGAAGATGGCTATGCGATTAATGATGGAATCATGAAGCTCGTTGATCCAGGTATACCTGGATCTCAGGCCAATCGTATAGAAACAGCAAATGCATTTGCCTCCTATGTTTACTATAACCTTACCTACGGAAAAATAAGTCTTACTCCAGGTATTCGCCGTGAAGAGGTAACAATATCTAGAGATGATTATGGAAGGAATGATTTTTCTAGATCCGGTGTGAATTTATCTGAGCGGGAGAACAATGTAATTGCCTGGCTTCCTGGATTTGGACTTAATTATACCCTGAATAGCGAATTGAATCTTTTTGGTGGGATACATCGCGGTTTTGCACCACCCGGAAGTTCTCCTAATTCCTTGCCTGAGTTGAGCAATAATTATGAAATTGGGATAAGAAAAACGAATAGTATACTTCAGGGAGCAGTGGTCTTGTTTTTGAATGACTATGAACAGCTTTTAGGCAGGGATATTGCTGCCGGAGGAGGCCTCGGAACAGGAAATGTTTTCAATGCAGGAACAGCAGTTACAAAGGGCTTTGAGTTTCAATTGGGGGTAGATGCTTTTAGCAATCTGGAAAATAATTATTCCTTACCAATCTCTTTTGCTTATACCTTGACTGATTCAGAGTTTACACAAGCTTTTGAATCTGATTTTGAGGCCTGGGGAAATGTTGAAGTTGGTGATGAACTTCCTTACTTAGCGTCTCATCAACTATTTATGAGCGTTGGTTTGCAACAACAGGCATTCAGCCTTTTTCTCAACAGTAAATATCAAAGTGATATTCGGGTAAGTCCTGGAGCGGGATCAATTCCAGAAGAAGATTTAATCCCTGGATTTATGGTCATGGACGCTTCGGCAAGTATCTTCCTTAAACAATATTTCTCAGTGAATATATCCGTAAACAATATCTGGGATAATCAATATGCCGTTGCCAGCAGACCTACAGGGCTAAGGCCTGGAATGCCCAGAGCCATAAACATTGGATTTAGAATGAATCTGTAATCCTAATGAGGCCAACATTAATTTGTAGATAAGAGAATCAAAGAAAGATGTTGAAAACAGGTTGCAGAACGAATTAGTCAGAACTAATACATTGCAAACCAGTATTCCTCATAGATTAAGTCGCTAAAAGAAGAGGATAAATAGTGTGGGATTGAGTCCAGGAAAGTGCAGTGAAAAATTTGAGGGTTTCTCAAGCGGACTTTTTGGAAATAAAAAAAGAGAACTGGAATGGTTCTCTTTTAATTCTATTTCCCCCGAAAGGAATTAAACTTCTTCTTCTGACTCGTAACTAATTCCAAGTACGCGTTCTTCAATCATGCCAATAGAAAGCTTATCTTCTCCATATAAATCAAAAAGCTCAAGACATCTCCTGGCAACATATTCTTCTTCTATCTGTTCCTGAACGAACCAACGGAGAAATTCTTCAGTGGCAATATCTCCTGCTTTCCTGGTTAATCGTACCATGTCATGAATGGAATCGGTAACAGAGATTTCACTTTCTAATGCTTTTTCAAAAACCTCTTTTAGAGATGAAAATTCATGCTCGACCTCACCAATTGCTGGTGAAATAGCTTCCGCTTCCATGTTGGTCAGATAGTGAAAAAATTTCAGCTGATGTTTACGTTCTTCATCAGATTGTGAAAAAAAGAATTTTGCACAATTATCATATCCTTTGATTTCACACCAAGCAGCCATGGCTAAATAAGCGGATGAGGATCTGGCCTCAATTTTAATTTGCTTATTAATACTTTCTACGATTTCAGTTTTTAGAACAGATTGTCTTCGAATGATGTCCTTCATAATTTAGTTTAAGGTTTTGAATTTAAAATGATCAATACTGGGCGTTCAATTAAGCAGTAATTGAGAGATAAGAAGGAGCAGGTTTTAGCAAAACTTCCTTAAGATTTCCCGATGAATAAGGCTGTTTAATTCCAACATAGTAAAAGTACCTGCTAATAGTTCTCTTAATTCAAGAACCTCAAAAACCGTTAAAATGAACAATCGATTACAATGAGGCATATTGATTATTTCAATGTCTGGAGTTTCACTATCCAGCAATGATGTCAAATCAATATTCTGAATCTTTCTTCGAAAAGAAATTAGCTCACAAGCCCTGAATGCGAAAACTTCTTTTTGAAAATTCAGCAGGTATTTTTCAAGACTATCTGACTGGGAAATCCGAGAATTGGAAGTTTCAAAAAGGACTTCTTGATCATCTTTATTGATATTCATTGAAACCTGATTGATTAAATTTTTGGACATTTTTTACAGTGTCTACCTTTCTTTTTATACTTCTTACAACATTTTTTGAAAATGCATTCATCCGAATGCCCAAAGATGTTGTTCCCATCCAAGATGTGAAAATTGCTTTCTTTTTCCTGATTTAAATAATCTTTCAATATTTTTTAGCTTAACCAAGTTCAAAGCTGGTCTTTAAAATTCAAAATATCAATCGCTATCTCTAGCGAATTGAAAGTCACTACAACTAGCTAGGTTGATTTTTGATTATTTGATTTGCTGCACACTTTTCACACCCTGGTTGCTTTTTGCCTGAAACAGAGTTGTAGAAACGGCGAAATAAAATAGTGCTCGCAACAACGAAAAGTCCAATAACCAGAATAAGTTGAAACATTAGCTTAAAATTTGATAAGTGATCAATGCGGCTAAATAAGCCATAGCTGTCATATAAATAAGCTGAATTAGTGGCCACTTCCAATGTTTTGTTTCTCTGAGTACAATGGCCAAAGTACTCATGCATTGCATAGCGAATGCATAAAATACCATCAAAGAAAGCCCCGAAGCTAAATTGTATACTGGCATCCCAGTTTCTCTGTTTATCTCATTTCTCATGCGTTGAATCAATGTTTGATCTGCTTCAAAATTTTCACCTACACTGTAGATAGTAGCCATTGAGCCAACAAAAACTTCTCGGGCTGCAAAAGAGGTGATCAATGCAATGCCTATCTGCCAGTTATAACCCAAAGGCCGGATAACAGGTTCAATCGAATGACCTAAAATTCCAATGTAAGAATTGGATAAACTTACAGAGGCGACTTCTTTTTCATAAGCGACTATTTGTTCCTCATTTTGAGGTTCTGGAATTTGATTGATAGCGTCCTCTATGCGATCACCAGGCCCAAAGGAGGCTAAAACCCACAGGATAATGGATATGGAAAAGATTACTTTACCGGCATCAAAAACAAAAATTCGCACCTTCTCCCAAAGGGTTACTCCCAGGTTTGCCCACCTGGGTGTACGATAGAAAGGGAGCTCCATAACCAAAAAACTTTTTTGTTTAGCACGGATGATCCACTTAAACGCGATGGCTGCCAATAACGCTCCAAAAAGACCAATTACATACATGGCCAATAAGGCAATTCCTTTCAAATTGAAAATCCCGATGGTTTGGTCAGGGATTACAAGTGCAATAAGTAAGGTGTACACTGGAAGTCTTGCACTGCAACTCATCAATGGAGTGACCATAATGGTAATCAGACGTTCTTTCCAGTTTTCGATTGTACGAGTGGACATGATGGCAGGTATTGCACACGCGACAGCCGAAATCAAAGGAACAACACTTCTGCCATTCAACCCAAAAGGTCTCATCAGCCTATCCATGATAAAAACTACACGGGCCATATAGCCTGTTTCTTCCAAAATAAAGATGAAAGCAAATAACAAGGTGATTTGAGGGATGAAGATCAATACGCCACCTAATCCCGGGATGATACCCTCTGCGATCAGGTCTGTTAAGGTTCCGGCTGGTAAATTATTAAAGACCCACTGACTCAGTGTTAGAAAGAGTGAGTCGATTAGGTCCATTGGCCACTCTGCCCAAGCATAGATTGCTTGAAATATCAGGAATAATACGCCAAGAAAAATGACAAAACCGAAAATTGGATGTGTTAGAATTTTATCTGCGATTCGGTGTCTATTGATCATCGAACCTTTCATGGGGATGTTTTTAATAACAAACTTTAAAATCCCATTTATTTTTCGGTAGCGTTCTTCTACTAATTCCTTTTGTCTGTTGCGATCGGTAATCAAAAACCTACCCTCTTCGAATTCCTCACCAATAAATGGAGTCTTGGCAGGATAAGGCTCTTCATTTACGATTCCCTCAATAAGTTCCTCCATGCCTTTTCCATTTCGGGCATTAACGGGAAATACCTTTACACCACCTAGTAATTCACTTAACTTATCATAATCTATAGAAAGTCCTTTCTTGGCAGCAATATCCGACATGTTTAATGCCAGGATCACCGGCACGCCGAGATCCATTACCTGTGTGAATAAAAGAAGATTTCTTTCCAGGTTGGAGGCATCTGCTACTACCACAATTCTATCCGGATAGTCAGGGTTGCTACTGTCTCTAAGGATTTCATAAACGACTTCTTCATCCTGTGTTTTAGGATATAGGCTGTAGATACCAGGAAGGTCGAGTACGGCATGATCGCCAGTACTTGTTTTTAGAATTCCAGTCTTTTTGTCTACAGTGACTCCTGGAAAGTTCCCAATCTTTTGATTGAGTCCAGTGAATCGATTGAAAATGGAAGTTTTACCGGAGTTGGGATTTCCAACTAATGATATTTTCATCCTATTGAACTTCTACCAATGATGCCTCTTCTTTACGAAGAGATAGTGTATAGCCATCGATGTCAATCGCTATTGGATCACCAAAGGGTGCTTTGAAAACTATTGATATCGTCTTGCCTGGATACAAACCCATATCTACTAATTTGGATGTAAGTCCGTTTTCAGTAAGACGCTGAATGACTCCCTTTTGATCGATTTTTAAGTTATCAAGTGTCAAAGTAGTTCTTTTAAAATGATTTATTTAGAATGGTTCTAAAAATACAAATTTAACCTACAGGACTATGTAATTGCAATAGCTATATCTAGTGATTAATTATGATTTTTATCAGGCCTTAACAAGTCCTGTCTCCAAGGCATAAACAATTAATTCTGTAGGAGATTTCAAGTTTAATTTTTTCAAAATATTCTTTCTGTGTGAATTGATCGTATGAACACTGACAAAAAGCTCATCTGCGATTTCTACAGTTTTGAATCCTTTGGTGATTAACTTCAAAACCTCAAATTCTCTTTGAGACAACGTGGTGGGATCACAATTGACATCTTTATCAACATCCTGATCCATGAGCGCATCCAACACGCTGTTGCAGTAAAATCGGGTGTTTTTAGAAACAGACTTAATGGCATTGAGAATTTCGTCCTTACTACAACTTTTGGTTACAATACCTTTGATTCCCAGGTCCAGGAGTGTCTGAATTTTTTCTTTTTTGTTTTCGTTGGTGACAATTAGCAGTTTGGTTTTATTCAAATCAATGACATCTTTCATCAAAGCAAGATTGTCAGGATCATTGCTTTGATAGTCCATGATCAAAACGTTTGGATCCAGAGATTGGGCTTTTTCAAGGATCATCTTTGAACTGTCTATTGTTCCAACTAATGAAAGCGCTGGATCAGTTTCAATCATGCGGATCAATCCCTCTCTGGTCAGGTATTGAAAATCGGAAATGAGGACACTAATCTGCTTCATTATTTAGAATCGTTCTAAACTACAAACCTAATACCATTTAATCTAATATGTTTTCAATCCATTCGATTTTCTTCTATCTCTTCGAGAAAAGATTAATAATTTCTTCAGATATGCTTAATCTGATCAAAAAGTGAGCAGGTTTGAATAATTTTATGTCATAAAAACAGATAACAATGGAATATCGTTCGGAGCATGATACTATGGGGGAGGTAAAGGTCCCTGCAGATAAATATTGGGGAGCACAGACTCAGCGTTCTAAGGAGAACTTCAAGATTGGTGGAGCAAATATGCACATGCCAATGGAGATCATTTATGCATTTGCCATTTTGAAGAAATCTGCCGCAGAGGCGAATACCCAGTTAGGCGTATTGCCGGAGGAGAAATCCAAGGCTATTGCTACCGTTTGTGATGAGATACTCAATGGTGAACTTGATGATCAATTTCCTTTGGTTATTTGGCAAACTGGTTCAGGAACGCAATCAAACATGAATTGCAACGAAGTAATTGCAAACCGTGCACATGTTAATGGAGGAGGTAAATTAACTGATGAAAAAAAAAGCATTCACCCCAATGATGATGTAAACAAGAGTCAGTCTTCCAATGATACGTTTCCGACGGCGATGCACATTGCCTCTTATAAAATATTAATCGATCAGACGCTTCCCAAAGTGAAGAAGCTCAGAGATACACTTCAAAAGAAGGCAGATTTATTTATGAGCGTGGTAAAAATTGGACGAACCCACTTTATGGATGCAACTCCTTTAAGCCTGGGCCAGGAATTTTCTGGATATGTATCTCAGCTGAATCATGCGATTAAGGCCATAGAAAACACATTTGAACATTTATCAGAATTGGCGCTAGGTGGAACAGCTGTAGGTACAGGTCTTAATACACCTGATGGCTATGATGTACTTGTTGCAGAAAAGATTGCCAAGAATTCTGGTCTCCCTTTTAAGACGGCAGCGAATAAATTTGAGGCGCTTGCTGCACATGATGCTATGGTGGAAACTCATGGAGCACTTAAGCAGCTGGCTGTTAGTCTGTTTAAAATTGGTAATGACATTCGAATGTTGGCTTCTGGTCCTCGTAGTGGTATTGGCGAAATATTAATTCCGGAAAATGAACCAGGGTCTTCCATTATGCCGGGAAAAGTAAATCCAACACAGTGCGAAGCTTTAACAATGGTATGTGCTCAAGTCATAGGCAACGACGTGGCAATCACCAGTGGAGGCATATATGGTCAATTTGAGCTAAACGTATTTAAGCCTTTGATGGTCTATAACTTATTGACAAGTGCCAGGCTGCTTGGAGATGCATGTGAGTCTTTTAATGACAATTGTGCAGTAGGAATTGAACCTAACCATTCGGTAATCAAAGAGAAATTGGAAAGCTCATTGATGCTTGTTACCGCATTGAATACCCATATCGGATATGAAAATGCTGCTAAGATTGCAAAGAAAGCTCACAAGGAAGGAACCACCCTTAGAAAGGCTGCAATTGACCTGGAATTACTCACTTCAGAGCAATTTGACGAGTGGGTAAAACCAGAAGATATGATAGGTTCCATGAAGAAACATTAAATTTGTATTTAATTAGGTTATTTTAGTACTTTGGTACCCAATATGTAAAGAGTTAAAAGTCAACAGATTATATCATGAAAAGATTTGTAACGTTTTTTGTAATCCTTGCAGTTTTAGCGGTTTCTTATGAGTCAATGGCTCAGGAGATGACCAAAAAGGAAAAAAAAGAGTGGAAAAAAAGAGTTAAAAAATTAGAACCTGAGGAATACAAAGGTTTGATAGAAGAAAACAGATCCCTTAAAAGTCAGGTTAGTTCTCTGAGAAACGAATTGAATGGCGTTGATCAGAAGATTGCGGATAAGGATGATCAAATTGCCCAATATTCGGGTCAGATTTCAGATCTTAGAAATCAACTGGCTCAGGCTCAAGCCAAAGCCCAGGCAGCTCCACCGCCACGTGCACAACCAACAGATGATGGTGGCATAGATGAAAGTGTTGGTGTTGTATTTAAAGTACAGATTGGTGCTTTTACCAATAAAGACTTAAGTAAGTATCTTGATAACGCTAAAAACTTTTCTCAGGAAGAAGGGGATAGCGTTAAACGATTTACGCTTGGTGTTTTCAGAGATTACTGGGAAGCGGATACTTTCAAAAAATACCTCAGAGAAATGGGTGTAAAAGATGCCTGGATTGTGTCCTATAAAGATGGTCAACGAGTACCTATCAAAGAAGTATTAGAAGGCATTACGAACTCTTAAGATATAGCTTTAATACAAATGAGCCCTGGCAGATTTGTCAGGGTTTTTTTATGTTAATTTTGTAGTAAGCATGTTTAATATGATACACTATAAGTCTAAAGAAGAGATTGAATTGATGCGGGAAAGCGCGCTTGTGGTTTCAAGAACCTTAGGAATTCTGGCTGAACATGTTGAACCGGGAATTACACCACTTGAATTAGATAAAATCGCTGAAGAATACATCAGAGATCAGGGCGCTGAGCCTGGCTTTTTGGGCTTATATGACTATCCAAATACCATAATCACCTCTGTAAATGAACAGGTAGTGCATGGTATTCCAACAAATCGACCCCTGGAAGAAGGAGATATCGTAGGCATTGATTGTGGATCAATGATGAATGGATATTATGGGGATCATGCTTATACTTTTGCAGTAGGAGAAATTAAACCTGAAATTAAGCAACTACTAGAGGTTACTAAAAAGAGCCTTTACCTCGGAATTGAACAAATGAAGTCAGGTAATAGGATTGGTGACATTGGCTTTGCGATTCAATCGTATACAGAAAGTTATGGATATGGAGTAGTTCGTGAATTGGTTGGTCACGGGCTTGGAAAGAAAATGCATGAGTCTCCTGAAGTCCCAAATTATGGGAAAAGAGGCAGAGGCCAGCTCTTGAAAGAAGGGTTGGTACTTGCAATTGAACCGATGATCAATATGGGTACAAGAAGAGTGATTCAGTTGTCTGATGGTTGGACCATTGTGACTGCAGATAAGAAGCCATCAGCTCATTTTGAACATGATGTTGCAATGATTGATGGAAAGGCAGAAATACTGTCTACTTTTGACTATATAGAAAAAGTACTTAAGAAAAAAGGTGCTTTTATCGTTTGATAATCATACATGATCTAACAACTACATGGGCTATTCAAAATTGTTGATGCGCCTGCTGGTCTGGCGACTCAAAACAATTAGCGACAGTAATTTCACGCTTATCATGGCGGGCATAATTGGTCTTATATCAGGCCTTGCAGCTGTTGTCTTAAAAAGTACGGTACATTTTATACAGTCTGTTCTTGAGAACAATATTGACTTAACGGGTTTTAACTACCTGTATCTCGCCTTTCCACTTATTGGTATCCTGATTACGGTGATTGTCGCCAGATATGTTTTGAAGGAACATTTGGGTCATGGCATCACTCAGATTCTTTATGCAATATCTAAGAACTCAAGTGTATTAAGAAAAACACAGATGTACTCCAGGATGATTACCAGCGCAATCACGGTTGGATTTGGAGGATCTGTTGGATTGGAGGCACCTATCGTTGTTACGGGCTCAGCTATAGGCTCAAATTTTGGCAGGTTGGTTCACCTCGATTATAAGAAACGAACCTTGCTCATCGGATGTGGTGCAGCTGGAGCTATTTCAGCTATTTTCAACTCCCCAATTACTGGTGTGATTTTCGCCATAGAAGTTATCATGACCGAGGTTAAAATCAGTAAGTTCATCCCCATATTGATTGCTTCGGTTTGTGGCCAGTTGGTTAGTATCTCATTACTGGGTGAAGACATCCTATTTAGCTTCAGACTTACAGATTCATTTAAGGCCTCTGATGCACCATATTACTTATTACTCGGTATGTTTTGTGGAATGATCTCGCTCTATTTCACCAGAATAATGTACTGGATTGAGCAGTTGATCAGAAATATCAATGAAAGCTTTTCAAGAGCGTTGATTGGTGGCCTTGGCCTTGCAATCATCATTTTTACATTTCCTCCGATTTATGGGGAGGGCTATGAATCTATTAAAGATCTTTTGGCAGGACGTGAGCTAGATCTTTTTGATCGAACGATTTTTGAGCCTTGGGCGGATAACCAGTTTGTCCTTATGGCATTCTTATTTGCAGTGTTACTGGTAAAGCCAATGGCTACTGCATTAACTATAGGAGCAGGTGGTAGTGGAGGTATTTTTGCACCCTCGCTTTTCATGGGAGGGGTTGCTGGATTCTTTTTTACTCAGATTATTATTTTCATTATTCCCGGGACATCGATTAGTGCTAGTAATTTCACACTGGTGGGAATGTGTGGCGTGATGAGTGGCGTCCTGCATGCTCCCTTAACAGCCATCTTTCTTATTGCTGAGATTACAGGTGGCTATGTCTTGTTTGTTCCTTTGATGTTGGTTTCTGCCATCTCTTACTCAACCATTTCCTATTTTGAAAAGCATTCTATCTACACTAAGAAATTAATAGAAAAAGGAGACCTGATTCAGTATGACAGGGATAGAATCGTCTTAAGTTTGATTGACTTGAAAAAGGTCATGGAAAAAGACTTACTAAAAGTGCACCCGGAAGCAACACTGGGAGAGATGGTAGAGTTGGTCAAGAAAAGTAAGCGTAATATCTTTCCTGTGGTGAATGAAAACCAGGAACTTGAAGGTATTGTGACCTTGGATGACATTCGAGAAATTATGTTTGACAATGAAAAGCACAATGATATAATCATCAAAGCCATCATGCAAAGACCTCCGGCATTTGTCACACCTCAGGAAAAAATGCAATCAGTCATGAATAAATTTGAGTTAACACAAGCCTGGAACCTTCCTGTGATAGAAGATGGTAAATATCTTGGGTTTGTTTCCAAATCCAGAATATTTAATGCTTATAGGACCAAATTAATCAGACAGACCAAAGAGTAAATATTGCATCTATCTGGTTTTCAGTGAATTACGAAAACTGCCAAATAATGCTTTCCTTTGATCTTATCCACAAACTTTTAATTTAATGACCGGCATGTAAGTGTCTTATATACAGAGCATTATCTAGTTATCTGATTTTTATGTGGATAAGTTTAGTGAAATGTGGATAAAATTGGCAAAGTACAATTTTGACTGGCCGGATAGTTCAGAGATATCAGTTAATGCGATAAAAAATTTTAGTTAATTCATTTAATTTTTATGATTTTTATCTTTTGGCTAACAATTAATTATAAATAATCTAATTGTAGGCACATTTTGTTGGCGGAAAGCTGGAAGTCAAATAGGATGTGGAAATAGTACAATTCATACGCTTTAACTTTTGAACAAAATGAAGTGATGAGACGTTAGATTGTTATAGCATGAAATATACGCTGATATTGGCCTTATTTATTTTAGGTACTGAACTGAAATCCCAAGAGCTTCAAATGGTTTCGCTTAAGGAGCTTAGTGAGCGGATTGATAAACCATCGGACAAACTGAAAGTAATCAATTTTTGGGCTTCCTGGTGTAAACCATGCATCATGGAGATGCCTTACTTCGAAGCAATTAACAAATCGGATGCGGAAGTACTTTTAATTACTTTAGATCATCCGGATGATATAGAGAAGGCCACTAGAATAGTTACTAAAAATGGGATTACGTCAAAAGTATTGCTTCTGAATGAGTCCGATGCAGATAAGTTTATTTCATCTATAAATAGTGATTGGTCAGGAGCTATTCCCGCAACCATGTTTGTAGATGCCCGGGGCAACAAGTATTTTTACGAAGAAGCCTTTGATAAAACGCAACTAGATAAACTCGTTAAAAAATTTAGCGCATACAATAGATAGTTTACTATGAAAAAGACAATTATCATTTTTACAGGGTTAATAGTGGTATTTACTATTTTATTTACAAATGCAAGTACAGACGAAATTCAGGGTTATACTGTGGGTGACTATGCAAGGGATTTTAGTCTGAAAGGCGTTGATGGTAAAATGGTCTCACTTACCGATTACCCCTCAGCAAAAGGATTTATTATTGTTTTCACGTGTAATACTTGTCCATATGCTAAAGCTTATGAGCAGAGAATCATTGACCTTGACAAAATGTATAAAGCAAAAGGATTTCCGGTGATAGCAATCAACCCAAATGACGTCAGTCAATCTGCTGGAGACTCTATGGAGGAGATGCTTCAAAGAAGTCAAGAAAGAAATTATAGTTTTCCTTACCTGAGAGATGATAAGCAGGAAATAACAGCTGCCTATGGGGCAGCTAAAACGCCCCACGTTTATGTACTTAACAAAGAAGCAGTCGGAAAATATAAAGTTGAATATATAGGAGCCATAGATGACAGTCCAAGAGAAGCGTCAGATGCTGGTGAGAAGTATGTGGAAGCTGCAATTAATGCCTTGTTGTCTAATAAAAAGCCTACTGTCAAAGAAAAAAGAGCCATCGGATGTACCATTAAATGGAAAGATGCTTAATTGTTGAAAGACTCTTAAAGAAAATGCATACCCAAGCTGAAATAAACCCTTAGCTTATTTATTTTATTCACTTTGGCAATTCCCAGCTGTATTGGTCCTGTTGGACTCATCATGCCTATTTTTAAACCATAGGAATACAAATAATGCACTTCAGATAAATTTGTACTGTTCCAATCTGAGTTAATGTTATAAAGTTCCGATAGGAAATCTGTTAATGGCAATATTCCAGTGATCCCAGCACTTACGTTTGGCGAAATAAATAGGTTGGGCCTGATCTCCCATTGTACGTCAAATGAAGATAATGCTGTCTGGGTAGAGAATAACTCGCCTTCCCTTAATCCGCTGAAAGTAATGTATTGAGATCTTGCTCTTTGTTCCATCCCTCCGATAAAAAAATATTTTTGAAGTCCATACGGATAATAGTTTGTATCTGAATTTAGTTGGGAAAGCAAGTTGATCTTAGGCTGTAAAGTTAATTTTTCATTGAATGAAAAATTCCCATGATAATTCAAATTGATTTGCAAAGCCCCATCAAAGTCAATTTTCAGAGGATTGACCAGGGTGCCCAGGTCACCATAAAAATATATATCGGATTGTTGATCAAATTGGTACATTGCACCTAATTCAAATAAGCTTCCAGCTGTCGGAAAAAATCTACGATTCAAATTGTTTTGGACAAATCGCAAACCAAAAGCATTTCCTTTATGTTCATTTTTAATGATTTCGGTGACCAGAGAATCGGATGAAATCCCACGGGTTTCAGGTGAGATAACTGGTTGATAGTTATCCCAAGTGGCGAGATAAAAAGCACTCAAATAAGCATTATTGCTAAGATCTCGGTTTAGTTGAAAAGAGCCTTCATTATGATTAAAATAGTATTCATTTGACTTTTGGCCAGATTCAAATGACTTTTGGACCAACTTTTCATTGTAAAACTCAGCACGATACCAAAATTTCTGACCACTGGTAATATAACCTTGTTGTTGAACTCTGAATTTTGGGTTTTCTGCGGCATCTACAGAAAACAGGGTTCTACTTCCACGGCCAATAAAATTTCTGGTAGTCATGTTTATAATAATGCCAGCCCCTCTTTCCGTGTCAAAATGAATGCCTCCTTTCACATAAGTTTTCAGTCTTTCGTCCACTTCATAAGTGAGTACCCTCTTCCCATCAATAACGTCAAAGTAGTAGGTGATTTTTTTAAAAGTTCTTGATCCACTCGCCTGGCGGATTTTATCTTCCAGATCATTAATTGTTAAGGTTTTTTCATCAAACCCAAATTTTTCCTTCAGGAGTTTCTGATTTACATTTGAAGCTCCCCTAAAGATAATTTCATCCATTATGACATTTTGGTCAAAAGTAGGAAGACGGTTAGGAGAGGGCTCTGGGGAAAGCAGGGGTTCTAATAATTTAATGATTTGATCAATATTATCATTAAGCGCCAATTTCCCTTCCTGAATAATCTCAGTGGTAGCTTTAAAATCCCCAGTTCCATACTGCAAATAAGGCATGTGATTCAATAATACATCACAATTCTGTTGTTGCTCTGGGTTTTTTAAACTGGATGAAATCATCGCGGATTGAAAAAGTAACCCAGTCATGGATTCCAATTCAATTCCAGATTTTAAACCACCACTTACATCACTCCCAATAATGATGTCTGCTCCCCATTCTTTTGCAATATTGACTGGAAAATTATTGAGCACACCACCATCAATAAGCAAGATATCGTTGTACCTAACTGGAGTAAATACAGAAGGAATTGACATACTCGAGCGCATGGCCAATGCTATATCACCGGTGCTAAATATAACTTCTTTACCATTGACTATATCTGTAGCCACACATCGATAAGGAATTGGCAATTCATCAAAGTCAGTAATTCCAGCCACGGGCAAAGCAACTTTGGATAAAAACATTCCCAATTCCTGACCGTCGATCAGCCCCAGGGGGAGAGAGGGCTTAAAATTGTCAAAAGCAATTTCGAGGGAATACTTTTCATACTCATCTCGTTCTGCATTGTTGATGTAGTCATAGGGGACCCGGGTGGCAAAGATTTCATCCCACTCTATGGCTTTGGCTATGTGTTCGATTGAATCAGCAGAATAACCAATGGCATACATCCCCCCTATTACACTACCCATACTGTTTCCAACAATTAAGTCTGGTTTTATCCCTAGGGAATCAAGAGCTTTTAGTAAGGGGATATGTGCCATCCCTTTGGCGCCACCACCACTCAATACGATGGCTAGCTTTGGTTTGGTAGTTAATGACTGTGATTGGGCAAAAAGGGTTGCTGCGAATATTAGATAGAAATAAAAGATGATGAAAACCCTTCTTCTCATTTTAAGGCTGCTAATGATTTATTGATGCAATTCTCAACGAAAATAGGGATTATTATCATTTAATAATAAAGTGCAAATTGAGGAGTCAAAAGCGATCTAACGAGTAATTCAATAATATTTAATGGGAATGAACGGAAACATCTACGTCTATCTAAGTAAATATTTTTCGATGAGGATACAGTGTTCTATGAACTAGATCATCTCTTTTGATCGTTTGAGTAGGTGATGATCTCATTGGCTTTACCATCCGATTCATCCTTGGAATTTATGCTACATTCATTACCTAAAACACCTTTACTATTACATACCTGTTGTTAAAACATATAAGGAAAAGTAATCTTTTCATCAATTTTTCTAATTTTTGTTGACCTAGAGTGAAGGATAACAAACATGTTTAATTTCATTTAAATACTGTAACTCTACTTTTTGTTTAATAATTATGCCGAAATAAATGCTTTTTATTAAACAAAATCAGTTCTTCCGCCGGGGTGGATTATTGTACCTTAGAATGTTATCGTAATTAATTAATTTTCAGTATTAAATTTCCCCATAAAAAGTATACTTGCCCAAGTCATCACCCATGAGAGTCACTTCGTTACTGTTCATTTTTCATATTTCGTTAATTAGTCAATTGATTGCACAAACCACTGAAAATGAATATCCCCGCTATGCGTTTACACCTAATTGTAAAAAATGAAAATAGCTGAATCCTCTTTTATATATATTTTATTGCTATTTGGTTTTATGATGCTTCAAGGGTGTGATTATCTCTATCCATCCAAGAAATTCAAACTTGCAATACCTGAGACTGATTATTCTTACGACTATTCAGCTTCTCATTTACAGGACTATCTTTTATCTGGAGGGTTTTCAATTGAAATCATTAAAGCTAAGAATGCCACTGAAGCAAATAGAATGGTAGCAGAGGGTAAAGCAGATCTAACTTTCATCATGAATCACTCTACCTACATCCCCGAAGTAATAGGAACGGAGAGTGGTCAATTAAGGACGATATTACCACTCTTTCCTCGGCTATTTTTCATGTTTTCCAAAGACAGCCTGACAGGTGCACCACCCAGGATTGCCCTGAAAAACAAAAAAATTGGTGTGGAGATAATGGGTGGTGAGACAAGTACAGATCTTGAGCGTTTACTTGATGCTGCAAAAATAGAGGATGCTGTCATTGTAAACAAAGAGGAAGATCCCGATTATATGCATTTCTGGGGCACCTACTATGGAGAGAGAGCCACTGACCTGATTGAAAAAGGCTGGAGTGAAGTAAGTCTCCAGGAAGACCTGATTGGCTACGTTGAGCTTACAGAACCAGTTCTAAGACGATTTACTTTACCAGCGATTCCTGGAGTTGAGCATTCTACCAATCTTCATACCATCAAAACCCAGACTCTGCTGGTTGGAAATGGAAGTTTGGGGGATAAAAGCATTTATCATTTGGTCAACTTTATTGTAAAAAATAAGTTGAAGTTAATGGCCTACGACAAAATGTATCGCGACATTAATGAATCTTTTGATACCAGCTTATTGCTATACCCCTTGCATGAAGGTACAGATGCCTATTTACATCGAGATATGCCATCTTTTTTTGAGCGATATGCAGAAGTTATTGCTATGGTCTTTTCATTGGGTGCCTTGTTTTATGGAATTATACAAGGTATCCGTACGCAAATTATCAGAAGGAGGAAAGAGCGAATTGACTTTTACTTTTTAGAGTTTCTGGAGATCAAGTCCAACGAAAATATTTCTGTTAAAGAGCTTAGTTCAAGGCTGGATCAGCTTCACAGTAAAGCCTTGTATCAAATGACGGAGGAGAAACTGGATAAGGGAGATTTTCATATATTCTCAAGGTTAGTACAGCAGGAGTTGAATAATGTGATTAGGAGATAATTCTCGGAGCTAGTCTTCTTGAACTCAAAGCAGTAATCTTCATATCCCAATACCAGTTGGATCTCCAGAAGAAACTTCCTATGCTATTCTAAAGCGATTTTTATAAATAGGTTTCCTATATAGAAACTGACCAGCCATCAACGGCCACATCAATAGGTCAGTAAGGATTGTCCCGGTAGTATAATTAATATCATCAACAATGGTGGACCCTTTATGGTTACTTATAACCTCATGCTGATGTCTCCATTTTTTAAGGAAAAATGGCAGTTTCACTCCGACGTCAACAAAGAGCCATTTTTTCTCAGTCTGCTTATCTTCTATGATATCACTGTTCCAGTGTTGCTTAAATAATAGAAAATTAAGCACCAGACTTACTTTATCTCCCTTCTTGCATCCATCAAATCTCGCCAACTTAACTTTTGGAAAGGGTGGGTTGAGTGCCAGAAAGAGTTCCTGGGTAAAGCCTTCTTTTACCGTTTTAAGATCAGCCGAGACAACTGTTTTTACTTTTAATTGCATCTATTGAAAACTATCAGGACGACCTTATGTTTGTTTCCGGTTAAAAAAGAGCGCAGTCAGCGATTTTTCTCCTGATAAAAACTATTTCTGCCGGGTCCAGGATCCAAGAATTACCCCGGAAATGACCCATAATAGGAGGTTTCCTCCTCCGTCTATCCAGGTCAAAGCATAGGGCTTGATGGAAAACATATACATGGTCATTGTTCCTAGAATGGCTATGGGGAAGCCCATAATCAGACCTGTTTTTAGTCCGTCCATCCATGAGTTGACATTCATTCGAATAAATACCCAGGCCAGCATGTAGGCAAATGCTATAGAAGTTATGATACTCACAATGTAAGGCGTATAGCCATTTGCCATGACTTCTTCCTCTGTAAATCCGTTGAGACTCATCCATTGTTGAGCAAAAATTCCATACCAAACAGCAGGAATGACCTGACCTAATACAACGATCACCCAGACCGCTGCATGATTGATTTTTAGATTGTTCATATTTTTCAGGTTAGTATTGTAATCGGTAAACTAAAAATAATGAATTGATTATTTGGAAACTAAAATGTCCGAAAAAATAGTATCACCGCATATTCAACACATATTTTTTCTAAATCTCCAGCGGCAGAAATTATGCCTCAACACCCCCGTGGCTTATATTATTTAAAATAAAAAGCTTTCAAAGAATCTACTCATCCAATCCTTTTCTACTGATCAATTGCTTTTCTTCAAAAGGTCCCTGATCTCAGATAACAATTTTTCTTCGTTGGAGGGCTCCGGTATTGGTGCCGGCGCTTCTGCCTCTTTTCGTTCTCTGGCATTATAAGCTTTGACAATCATAAAAATGACAAAGCCTATAATGACAAAATCAATAATGGTTTGAATAAATAAACCATAACCTATGGTAACGGCCTCTTTTGTTTCAGAAGCAGCGACTAGTATGAACGAGAGGTCTCTAAAATCTACCCCACCGACCATCACACCAATAGGAGGCATGATGATGTCTTTTACAAATGAAGAAACTACGGCCTTAAAAGCTGTACCTATGATGACAGCTACAGCCAGATCCAGGATGTTTCCCTTCATGATGAAGGTTTTAAATTCTTTAAGCATATGTTTTGGGTTATGTCCAGATAAAGCTAATCAAATTAGCGTTTTTTTGCTTGTTCCCAATACCTATCCATTTCTTCTAGGCTCATTTCATTTAGTGATTTCCCATCCTTTTTTGATTCGGACTCCAGAAAATTAAAACGATTGATAAATTTTTTATTGGTTCTTTCCAGGGCCTCCTCTGGGTTGATATCTACAAATCGGGAGTAATTAATTAGCGAGAAAAGTATATCACCAAATTCCCCGGTGGCCTTGTCAGGATCTGGCTCTGATTTAAACTCATTCAGCTCCTCTTCTACTTTTCCCCAGACATCTTCCTTTTTCTCCCAGTCAAACCCAGCACCTTTAGCCTTTTCCTGAATCCGCATGGCCTTGACCATGGCAGGGAGGGATTTGGGTACGCCACCTAATACTGACGCACTCCCTTTTTCCTTTAATTTTATTTTCTCCCAATTTTCTTTGACGGCTTGCTCATCTTTGGCGTCTACAACTCCGTATACATGTGGATGTCTTCGGATCAGCTTTTCACAGACCTGGTTCAAAACATCGGCCACATCAAAAGTCTTGGTTTCGGAAGCAATTCGGCTATAAAACACCAGGTGTAGCATGAGATCACCTAACTCATTTTTTATTTCCTCCATGTCCTGATCCAGAATGGCTTCCCCCAGCTCATAGGTTTCCTCAATGGTCAGATGTCTGAGGCTCTCCATGGTTTGCTTTTTATCCCAGGGACAGTTCTCTCGCAGTTCATCCATGATCGTCAATAGCCGGTCAAAGGCTTCTAATTTTGCTTTTCTGTTCAAATCTGGTTTTGCTAATGACATAATGATGGAATGAATCTGATAAAAACTTTGTTGAGACTACTAAGAAGCAAATATTCTTTAATTTTGAAGCAAAAGTAAGTTTATGGCCACAGTATTATTAGCAATTGGTTTCGTAGGACTTTTTTTCGTGCTCATGTCAGTTCGCCTGATTTTTTTAAAAAACGGAGAATTTAAAGGAACATGTGCCTCTCAAAGCCCATTCCTCAATAAGGAAGGCGCTACCTGTGGGTATTGCGGCAAAACAGTAGGAGCGGATAGTTCCTGTGCAAACCCTGACAGTGAGGTAAACAAGGTAATGGCTAAATTCAACTAGCACTGCCGAATTTTTTGACATAAACATTTAAACTCTTTCTAATTCCGCCTATGCGAATGCGTATCTTTGCATCGTATTAAAATGCTTAGCAATTGACACTTATTAAATCAATTTCCGGCCTTAGAGGAACCATCGGAGGGAAAGCCGGAGAGACCCTGTCACCCATTGACGTGGTAAAATTTACATCTGGTTTTGGGATGTGGATCAAAGAAAGACATGAATCTCCTACCGTTGTGATTGGAAGAGACGCTCGTCCATCTGGCAACCTGATCAGCCCGATTGTAGAAAACACACTCTTGTCTCAGGGTATAAATGTTGTAAATCTGGGATTATCGACGACCCCGACAGTAGAGATTGCTGTAAAAGCAGAGAAAGCACAGGGAGGGATTATACTGACGGCAAGCCACAATCCTTCCGGATGGAATGCGATGAAACTGCTCAATGAGAAAGGAGAGTTTATTTCTGCCAAGGCAGGTGAGAAGGTATTACAATGGGCAGAATCCTTAGAAGTTGTCTTTAGTGATCCAAAGAAATTTGGTAAGCTCAAAGAGGATGAGTCTTATATTAATTACCACATTGATGAAATCCTAAAGTTAGATTTAGTGAACCTGGAAGCTATCCGGGAAAGAAATTTTCATGTAGTAATTGATGCTGTAAACAGCACCGGAGGAATAGCAGTCCCGAGACTACTGGATAAATTGGGAGTAAGCTATCATCCATTGTTCTGTGAGCCTAATGGCATATTCCCCCACAACCCGGAACCTATACCCGAGAACCTATCACAAATATGTAATGAGTTGGTGGCAGGGAAATATGATTTGGGCATTGTGGTTGACCCTGATGTGGATCGATTGGTTATGATTTCCGAAGATGGACAGCCCTTTGGAGAAGAGTATACATTGGTTGCAGTTGCAGACTATGTTTTAAAGAAGAAAAAGGGAAATACTGTAAGCAATTTATCTTCGACACGTGCTTTAAAAGAGGTAACTGAAAAACATGACTGTGAGTATACCGCAGCAGCTGTGGGTGAAGTCAATGTAGTCGCCCAAATGAAAAAAGTGAAAGCGGTCATTGGTGGTGAAGGAAATGGAGGAGTCATATTGCCTGAAATGCATTATGGTAGAGACGCCTTGGTTGGAATCGCTTTATTTCTTTCCCACCTCGCAGAATTTGGGAAAAGTTGCTCACGCTTGAAATCGACCTATCCGCAATATCATATCTCAAAGAATAAAATTGAATTGGACGAGTCGCTTGATTTAGATGCAATCCTTAAGGATTTAGAATTGCGCTACGCAGATAATCCAATAAATACCATTGATGGGCTGAAAATAGAATTTGGAAAGGAATGGGTCCATCTACGAAGGTCAAATACGGAACCAATTATCAGAATTTATGCAGAGTCAGAAAGTCAGGCTACGGCGGATCATTTGGCAAATAAACTGATGACGGATATCAGGGAAATCATTTCAACCAGGGCCTGATGAATGTTTACTTTGACAATGCTGCAACCACACCCCTTGACCCTCAGGT
The DNA here is from genome assembly GCA_043554545.1 of Marinoscillum sp. Taxonomy (GTDB): domain Bacteria; phylum Bacteroidota; class Bacteroidia; order Cytophagales; family Cyclobacteriaceae; genus UBA7330. The sequence goes on from CP121337.1 coordinate 4,459,735, forward strand.
GTTGGAGGAAATGCTGCCTTACCTGAATACGCACTTTGGAAATCCCTCTTCGATCCATTCATTGGGAAGAAAGTCCAAATCGGCTGTGGAGCAAGCAAGAAAAAAGGTCGCTGAACTGTTAAATACCTCACCCTCGGAAATCTTTTTTACCTCTGGAGGGACGGAAGCAGATAATACAGCCTTAAGCAGTGCTGTAGAAACAAATGAAATCAGTCATGTAATTAGTTCTCCTACCGAACATCACGCTGTTTTGCATACCCTACAACATCTTGAAAGGGCCGGGAAGGTGAAACTACATCTGTTGGATATCGATAAGAAGGGCCAATTGGACCTGCAACAGCTAAAAGAATTATTGGCATCATATCCAAAGTCATTGGTATCGCTGATGCACGGAAACAATGAAATCGGAAATATATTAGACATCCAGGAAGTAGGAGCCCTTTGTCATGAACATCATGCCTTGTTTCATTCGGATACTGTTCAAACCATCGGTCACTATACTCACCATTTAGGGGAGCTACCAATCGATTTTCTGGCTGGTTCTGCACACAAATTTCATGGACCCAAAGGGATTGGCTTTATCTATATCAATCATCGTCAAAAAATAAAGCCATTTATTCAGGGAGGTGCTCAGGAGCGAAACATGAGGGGAGGAACAGAAAATGTTTCAGGAATCGTTGGAATGGCCAAGGCGCTCGAATTAGCATATCAAAAGATGGACGGGGATTGGGAACATATTGAAAAACTCAAATTACATATGATTGAACAGCTGAAGAGTAGAATTCCGGATGTTCAATTTAATGGTTTAAGTAGTGAGGTGAAATGCAGTCTTTATACGGTATTAAATGTTTCATTTCCTCCCGGGGATTTCAATGAAATGATGCTTTTCAATTTGGATATCAACGGCATTTGTGCCTCCGGAGGTAGTGCTTGTTCCAGTGGATCATCACAGGGGTCTCATGTACTCAATGCGATCGATTCTGATCCTGAAAGAGGTGCTGTCAGGTTTTCCTTTAGTCGATTTAATACCATCGAGGAAGTCAATTACGTTGTGGATAGAATAGCTGAAATTATCCCAGTTGGTACATAGACTTTTCATTTGCCTTTTTATGGTTAGTCCTTTTGTCCTTCAAGGTCAAACAGGCAACTTCATACATAAATTAGAGAACCAGGTTATTAATCCGGGTGCATTTAGGTTACCAGAAATCCCATTTACGGCAATTGTCATCAAGTCAATAGAAGATCATGGGCCCTCTATTAATATTCGTTTGGGAACAGATACAGTTGCAGTCCCGTTAGATCCGGATGCACCGGAATACACCTATTTCATTTCACTATCAAAAAAGGACAATATTGAGGTGCTTATTGAAGATACGGATACTTACCAGCTGATTCTGATCAATAGTGGAAGCTCCCCGGCTGTTCGATCAAATTTTCGCATGAGCGCTCAAAATATATGTATTGATCCGATTAATGCAATACCACAATCTGAATGGAGAGCAGGACTACCCAACCCAACCTATTCCAGAATAGCTACAAATGTTGAACATGTCGTAGTACACCATTCAGCAGGCGCAAATACAAACACAAATTATACCCAGGTTGTCCGGGACATATACCTTTATCATACTCAGGTCAATGGATGGTCTGATATAGGATACAATTATTTGATTGCACAAGATGGATCTGTTTATAAAGGGAGAGATCCGGCAAGTCTGGATCAGGACAACGTGCTTGGAGCACATTTTTGTGGGGCAAATAGTAACACGATGGGTGTTTGTCTATTGGGGAATTATGAGACAGCAGACATCTCATCAGCAGCTAGCAGTAGTTTACAAAACTTACTGGCCTGGAAAATGGAAAAAGAGGGATTAACTCCTTATACCACTCATCAGCATGCGATAGGTTTATTTGAGGCAATTATTGGTCACAGGGATGGCTGCTCTACTTTGTGCCCGGGAACGAATGTTTATCAAATTTTGACAGACATTAAGTCTGACGTGAAAAGTTTATTAGATTGTTCAAACCCTACAGCATATATTGATTTTGAAGCTCCTTCTCAAGTTATCAACGCCAGAGCAGCAATTCCCTTCAGCAACCTAAGCAATGGCTATGATTCCTACGAGTGGATCTTTGAGGGAGGGAATCCTGAGAGAGCTAGCTGGTCGGATGTAGGTTCAGTGACCTATAATTATCCAGGAGTTTTTAATGTTGCATTGATTGGGATCAGTGAGGGAATCCGGGACACATTGATTCGCGAAGATTATCTCGAAGTGCAAGGACAACCAATTGTATTTCCTAACCCTTTGGGCCCATTAGATCCCCTGGTTATACAATATCATCATCAGATATCGAGGGCAGAATTGTTCGGAATGGATGGAAAACAGCACCGGTTGAAATTCCTAAAAGACGGGCACTACACCGTTCCCTTTTTAAGGCCTGGATTGTATCTACTCAGGGTTTACACGGATACCGAAGTATTTAGCAAAAAAATCAGGATAGAATAATTATTTTCTGACCAGGTCAGCCAGGCATTCGACCCACATGGGATCGTCATTGAGGCTTTCTACAAGGTCCCATCGTTCACCTCCAAGTTCCAAAAACTCTTCCTGATACATTTCTCCCACTTCGATGGTGGTTTCCAGACAGTCAGAGACAAATGCTGGAGAAAATGCAAGCACTTTCTTTTTGCCTTCAACAGCCAGCTTTTTTAGCGTGTCTTCTGCATAAGGCTTTATCCAGGGATCTTTGCCTAATCTGGATTGAAAGCAAACAGTGTATTTTTCAGGATTGATTTGAAGTTTTTCTGCAACTAATCTAGTCGTATGGAAGCATTGGGCCCGATAGCAAAATCTGTTGTTGTCATTAAATGATTGGCAGCAACTTCCAAGCTTACAATGATTATTTACTGAGGCCTTTCTTATTTGTCTTTCCGGTAGGCCATGGTAACTGAAGATGAAATGGTCATATTTATGCTTTTCCATCATTTTTTTCCCTTTTTTGACAATGGTATTGAGGAAAAGCTCTTCCTCAAGAAACTGTGAGGTGAATTTTATTTCAGGGATTACCTGCCACTCCTTTGTTATTTCCATCACCTTATCAATAATGGAGCCGGTTGTCGCTGAGGCATACTGAGGAAACAGGGGTAAGACGTGAATCTTCTTAACCTTTTGTTTAGTAAGTGAAGCAAGTGCAGAGGCAATGGAAGGATTTTGATACCTCATTGCATATTCTACGATATATTCACTACCCAATGATTCTCTTAAAAGTTCAGTAATATCTTCTGTATAATATTTGAGCGGAGAACCTCTTTCAGTGAAAAGTTTACGGTATTCAGCAGCAGATTTAGGCGCCCTGAAAGGTGCAATAATGAGGTTGACCAATAGCCATCTTGGGAATGCAGGAATATCAATAACTCGTTTGTCAGATAGGAACTCTCTTAAGTATTTTCTGACGTCGGGTACACTCGTGGAGTCAGGAGTACCCAGGTTGACTAATAGAATTCCCTCTTTGTTCATTATAAAATATTTGCTTCCCAAATGATGTAGGCGTATACCCCAAACCTCATAAAACGCATCAATGAAATAACCATGAAGCGCTTAACAGGGTACTTTACCGTACCCATGAGCATGCAAATCCCTGAAAAAGGGATTGGTGTGATAGCCGCGACGATGACAAGGAAACCTCCAAACCTATTCATATGTTTTTCAAACCTCCCTAAATAATTTTTTTCCAGAGAAGCGTAAAGTCTGGTGGTATTGAAATGTGATCCGATATAATAACCGACAGCACCAGCCAGGTAAGAGATCACAGAAAGGGCAATGATGTTTTGGATATAAAGATCAAGGTTTTCATGCCGAAGTGCCCAGATCATAAATAACTCTGGTGGGATGATACCAAAAATGACTTCTGAAGCTAAGAAGATACCAAATATGGTTGTCGGCTGGTCATAGACCGGACCTAAAATGTCTGCCAAAGAGAAATTAAACTTGTTTTTTAAGAAGAAATATCCTCCTACGATGACAATAAGCCAAATAAGTCCACGTCCCAGATTTTTTAATAAAAACCGGGTCCTTTCTATTGTTTCTTTCCTTTCACTATGTTGTTCAGACATTTAGCGTGGTGATCTTTGGGTTTAAATGGAGACGCAAATTATTGTTTATTAGACAATTTTACGAAGAAGGCAAACAAGATAATCAATCGTTTTTTGCTTGTTTTTGTTTTTCTGGTGCTATTTTTTCTTTTTGTAAAAAGGTGACCTGCCAATAAGGATCAGAAAGCTCTGTGTATCTTCCGTGAAACTCTGTAAGCATTATTTTAACTGCATAGTTAAGCCTGTTTACCGCGTCACGATAGTAATCTGTCCTGTTTTTAGGGTGAAAAATAAAAAATTTGATGATTGGAAAAGCGCAAACCCTAAACTCACCAAGTACTTTACTGACCAGACTAGGTCCATCTTCCAATTCAATCAATGCTTTTTGGCAGCATTTTCCAATCCCTTGAATAAGTGAGGCATAGATCTCTGCTATTTCGGATTCTTGTTTTCTGAGTTCTTCAGAGATTTCTTCACAATGCGCGTTTAAAATCCGCAGTCCGGGCAAGCTTACATTCGCTTCTTTGAATATATCCGGCTGCCACAGAATCTCTCTAAATGTAAAGATCGAAGGCAGAATTTCAGTGTCATAATCTTCGTCATTTTTTAGCAAGTTGAGATGTCTGGTAGACAAATTCGGAATGATCACCCTGCCAGCATGCAAACTAAACTCCCAGCCCCTTTCATCTGAATCAATCAGATCAATAAAATTCCATATTTCATTTAGTGAAATCTTCATTGCGAGCTCAAATTAATCAACTAATTGATTTTAACGAGTTGCTAACAATTTAATAATGCATTTAATGTAACCTTTCGCCCAATAAAATAGTATGCTTGCATAACAAATGAGTGTCAATTTAAACCATATGGTATCCCCGATATATTACAGCGGGGATAAAATTATCAGAATCTCAGACCTGCCCGCGGATCAATCCCATCTTTTTTCAGGTTGGATCAAACCGGAAGCCTATCTAAGCTTAGAAGTATTTAATGACCAGGATTGTGTCCGTTATGAAGATTATGAATATTGGTTTCAGAATTATTTCATTGCGGAAAAAGATCTCAACTACCTGATTTAGTAAATTCTTCTTTCCTAATTTGTCGGATATCACTAATTTCAGCCAATGGAAAAGCGATGGGTGGAGAAAGAAATACCAGGTGAGCCTTTGATCGATAGACTCTCGAAAGAGCTAAACATTAACAAGGCCCTTGCTACCCTTCTGGTACAAAGAGGTATCAAAACCTTTGAAGAGGCAAAAGACTTTTTTCGTCCGTCATTGAATCATCTTCATGATCCCTTTCTTATGAAAGATATGGAGATAGCTGTCAACAGGTTAGTGGAAGCGGTTCATGCCGGAGAAAAGATTCTTATCTATGGGGACTATGATGTTGACGGGACTACGTCGGTAGCCATGGCGTACAGTTTTATTCGTCAATTCACGGAAAATATTGCCTACTATATTCCAGATCGCTATTCGGAAGGGTATGGTATTTCTGAAAAGGGGGTCAGATGGGCTGTGGAAGAGGGTTTTACCCTAATGATCGCCCTGGATTGTGGAATAAGAGCGAATAATAACATCGGGCTGGCAAAAAGCCTGGGTCTTGACGTAATTGTCTGCGATCATCACCTTCCTGGAGAGGAGCTTCCTGAGGCTGTTGCGGTACTCGATCCTAAAAGATCGGATGATGAATATCCTTTCAAGGAATTGAGTGGCTGTGGAGTTGGTTTTAAATTGTTACATGGGTTCTGTCTCCAAAATACCGTCCCGCTTGAAAAGCTTTATGCGTATTTAGACTTTGTGGCTGTAAGCATTGCTTCGGATATTGTTCCGATCATTGGTGAGAACAGGGTGTTGACGTTCTACGGAGTGAGGAAACTTAACCATTCCCCTTCTGCCGGCTTAAAATCTTTGATGGAGATCAGCGGCCTTAAGGTACCTATAGGAATCTCTGACATTGTTTTTTATATCGGTCCTCGTATCAATGCAGCTGGTAGGCTTACTCACGCAAAAGAATCTGTCAGGTTATTGATTACGGAAAAAGAAGAAGACCTTGCTAATTTTTCAAACCACCTCAACCTTAAGAATACCGAGAGAAGAGATTTTGATCAGACCACTACAGCAGAGGCATTGGAGATGGTTGAGTCGGATGAGCAATTGATTAATGCCAAGAGCACTGTCCTTTACAAAAGCGACTGGCACAAAGGAGTTGTGGGCATTGTTGCTTCCAGGTGTATTGAAAAATATTACCGGCCCACGATTATTTTAACTGAGTCCAATGGAAAAATCACTGGCTCTGCGAGATCCGTAGATGGATTTAACGTGTATGAGGCGATTAAATCCTGTGATGATTTGCTGGATCAGTTTGGTGGTCATATGCATGCGGCCGGTCTATCCTTGTTGCCGGAAAACCTGGAAAACTTCAAAGTCAGGTTTGAGGAGGCGGTGAAATCGAGGATCACAGAAGATCAGCTGGTCCCTAAAATAACGGTGGATTTACTGGTCGATTTTGATTTTGTGAGTTTTAAAACCCTTAAGATTATCAGTCAGATGGCTCCTTTTGGGCCAAAAAATTTACAGCCCATTTTTGTTTCCAGAAATGTAAAGGTGAAGTTTAGCCCGAAAGTCATTAAAGATCAGCATCTTAAGTTGGTTTTGTATCAGGAAGGGCATCCAAAAACTTTTGAATCCGTTGGTTTTGGTATGGCGGAGAAACTAAACTTGATAGAAAAGTCAGAATCTCTCAAAATAGCCTACCATATTGAACTTAATGAATATATGGGCAATAAAACCATTCAATTAATCATTAAGGATATTAAAGAAGATTAATATCTTGCAAATCCTTTATGGAGTTACGCTCAGAATCACTAGTAAAGAAATATAAGAAGCGCACGGTTGTAGAAGACGTGTCTGTCGCTGTAAATCAGGGCGAGATCGTAGGCTTATTGGGTCCCAATGGAGCGGGTAAAACCACTACATTTTACATGGTCGTAGGACTTATCAAACCCAATGAAGGTAAAATCTATTTGGATCAGGATGATATTACACACCAGCCCATGTACAAACGGGCAAAAATGGGAATTGGATATCTGGCTCAGGAGCCCTCTGTTTTTCGTAAACTTTCTGTAGAGGATAATATTCTGGCTGTCCTTGAAATGTCAGGAATGACAAAGCAAGCACAAAAGGAAAAAGCAGAGTCACTTTTAGAGGAATTCAGCCTGACACATGTGAGAAAAAATATGGGGATGGTACTCTCCGGTGGTGAACGAAGAAGAACGGAAATTGCCAGGGCACTGGCTGTGGATCCAAAATTTGTTTTATTAGACGAACCTTTTGCAGGTGTAGACCCTATTGCTGTGGAGGAGATACAATCGATCGTTGCTCAGCTAAAAACCAGGAACATCGGTATCTTGATCACCGATCACAATGTCAATGAAACCCTTTCTATTACAGATAGAGCTTATCTGATGTTTGAAGGAAAACTGCTCAAGGCTGGGACTGCTGAGGAACTCGCTGCTGATGAGCAGGTAAGAAGAGTATATTTGGGTCAGAACTTTCAACTGCGCAGAAAAGTCTGAATGGAAATCATCAATTCAATATTGACATGGGTCATGAAAAAGCGCATTCATCAGATTGAGCTTTTCATGAAATATCCCGTGGAGGTTCAGACTGAATTGTTGATGAGTCTTATCAAGAAAGCCAGCAAAACGGATTATGGCAAGAAATATGAATTTGATAGTATAAGAAACTACAATGATTTTAAATCCAGGGTACCAGTCGTAACCTACGAGGAAATATTTCCATTCGTCGAGCGGTTGATGAAAGGGGATCAGCATGTGATGTGGCCCAGTGAAATCCGGTGGTTTGCCAAGTCCTCAGGAACAACCAATTCCAGGAGTAAATTTATTCCTGTTTCTAATGAGGCCCTGGAAGAATGTCATTATAAAGGAGGAAAGGACCTACTTTCTATCTACGTAAACAATTACCCTGAATCAAAGATGTTTACCGGTAAGAACCTGGTCATTGGAGGCAGTCAGCAGGTCAATCAATTTGATGAAAACTCACGATCGCATTATGGTGATGTTTCCGCGGTTCTGCTAAAGAATCTCCCCTTTTGGGCACAGATGGTAAGGACACCGACCCTTGAAATAGCCTTGATGGACGAGTGGGAAGAGAAGATTGAAAAAATGGCTAATTATACAGCCGGGGAAAATGTGACGAGTATCAGTGGAGTGCCAACCTGGATGGTGGTGCTACTCGAACGGATCATAGCTATCAAAGGAGTTAAAGATATTACAGAAGTATGGCCTAATCTCGAAGTGTTTTTTCATGGAGCGGTCGCTTTTACACCCTATGAAAAGTTGTTCAATTCGCTGATTCCATCGAGTGGCATGAGATATGTGGAGACGTATAATGCCTCAGAAGGATTTTTTGGTATTCAGAATGAACGGGATTCAAAAGATATGCTCCTGATGCTGGATTATGGAATCTTCTATGAGTTTATTCCAGCAAATGAAGTGGAGGATGAGGATCCCACGGTCCTGACGCTTGATCAGGTGGAGCTGAACAAGAACTATGCAGTCATTATCACAACGAATGCTGGATTATGGAGGTATAACATCGGAGATACCGTGAGATTTACTTCACTAAATCCATTCAAGATTCGGATTTCTGGCAGAACCAAACACTTTATCAATGCCTTTGGTGAGGAAGTAGTCGTTGAAAATGCAGAAGTAGCTATTGCCGAAGCCTGTGAGCAAACAGATGCTGAAATTGATAACTTTACTGCTGGCCCTATTTATCTGGATACTGCACAAAAAGGAGGGCACGAATGGATCATAGAATTTGCGAAAGAACCTGATGATCTAAATCGCTTCAAGCAGATTCTTGATGAAAAACTTCGGGAGATTAATTCCGATTATGATGCCAAGCGTTACAAAGACATAGCGTTGGATCCGCCCATTATCCATGCAGCAGAAAAAGGCACTTTTTACAACTGGATGAAAAAACGTGGTAAGTTGGGTGGTCAGAATAAGGTGCCACGTCTTTCAAATAACAGGGAATACCTGGATGACTTACTTGAAATGATCTCTGTGGTATAGGTGGTTCAGGAATTTTGCCTCTAATTCACTAAATTTATATAGTAAATAACCTAATAACCAGATGAAATACCTGTTGTTCTGCTCAATGCTTATGCTATATTTCTCAACTTTAAGTCAGGAAAAGGCTTTTGATTATGTGATTAAAATTGAAGGTGAAAAGACGCTGCTACTTAATGGGGAGGAGGTCACCCAACGGACCTTAAAGAAGAGGTTTGAAAAATTCGATGGGGCCGTTCCCCAGATTCAATTGGAATTTGACCGAAATGTTGAATGGGATCAGGTGGAAAAAATCAAAAAGCAGGTTAATAAGCAATTCATAAACTCGGTGATAACCTTTAAAACGAATGATCAGCCAGTAAAAAAGAACTACGAGTATTATATTACCGGAACCATTGAAGATCAAAACAATCATCCGCTTAAACAGATTAACGTGATTGCAAAGGGAACAAGGACTGGCTTAGTGACGGATGCCAACGGACATTTCCGAATTGGAATTTCCAAAGATGCAGAATCAATAATCGTAGACCATAAAGATTTCAGGAAGTTTGAAATGTCTATCGATCAAATTTCTAGACTGAAGAATACCGATAACCTCGTGATCACCTTAGCTTCCAGATAGTTTATTCATGCACATGGTTTACATAATGTTCCCACTTGTCAATCAGATCGGTAAAGTCCTGAGGTAAATCGGAATCAAATTCTACATGTTTTTTGGAGATCGGATGAATAAATCCAAGTGTTTTGGCATGTAAGGCTTGTCTGGGCAGGAGTTTAAAGCAGTTGTGAACAAACTGCTTGTATTTCGTGAAGACCGTTCCTTTCAACACTTTATCACCCCCGTAGGTAGCATCATTGAAAAGAGGATGCCCCATAAATTTCATATGGGCCCTGATCTGATGCGTTCTTCCTGTTTCCAATTTACATTTCACCAGGCTCACATATCTAAGGTCTTTTATTAATTCATAATGAGTGATAGCAATTTTGCCGTATTCTCCATTTGGAAAGACTGCAGTGATCCTGCGATCTTTCAATGACCTGCCCACATTTACTTTTAATGTTCCTTTTGGTTCATCAGGTGAGCCCCAGATCAGGGCATAGTAGGTCCGATTGATGGAGTGATCAAAAAACTGTTTAGCAAGACCATTCATTGCCCGCTCAGATTTGGCAATGACCAATAATCCTGAAGTATCTTTATCAATTCGGTGAACCAGGCCTGGCCTGCCCACATTACCTTTCATCTCAGGAAGATTTTCAAAATGATAAGCAAGTGCATTTACCAGCGTGCCCGTCCAGTTTTGATAGGCAGGGTGAACCACCATACCGGCGGCTTTATTCACCACCAGTAAATGAGGATCTTCGTAAACAATATCAAGTGGAATGTTTTCCGGAACTACTACATCTTCTCTCGGAGGAGTGGTGAGATAAACAGATATTTCATCACCTGGATGCACCTTGTGATTGGGCTTAATCAACTGCCCATTCACTTTTACAAATCCTTCTTTTATTCCGTTTTGGATTTTGTTTCGGGTTACGTTGGGCAAGCGGTCTAATAGAAATCGATCAATTCGTAATAACGACTGATTGGGGTCTGCAATGATGTGGTGATGTTCAAAGAGTTCCTCTTCTTCCTGGATGTTATTGTCTTCTGACATGGGGCAAATTTATCTAACTTGCCATTATGCCCATGCTTCCTTCTCCAATTCAGCAAATATTTGATCCTTTATTTGAAGAAAAGGGGGTGAAAGTATTTGTAAAAAGGGAGGACCTGATACATCCGGTGATCATGGGCAACAAATGGCGGAAGTTGAAATACAACCTGGCCAACGCCAAAGCACAGGGTTTGGAGACCATTGTAACACCGGGTGGAGCATTCTCCAACCACATACTCGCAACTGCTGCAGCTGCCAAAGAACTTGGCTTGAAAAGCATTGGCATCATTAGGGGAGAGGAGTTGAATGAATCAAGTAATCCAACACTACAAAAAGCAGTAGCGCATGGGATGCAAATGGAATTTATTTCCAGGTCAGATTTTGAAAGCATTAGATCCGATCCAAAAATCATCCAACGGATGTATCCTCAGGCAGGATTTATCCCCGAAGGAGGTACCAATGCATTGGCGATCAAAGGGTGTGCGGAGTTGGTTGCGGAGATCAAGATTGATTATGACTTTATCTGTTCGGCTATTGGTACTGGCGGAACCGTGGCAGGAGTTATTCACGGAGTTAAACTACCCACAAGGGTGCTAGGATTCTCTTCCCTTAAAGGAGATTTTGTGCATTCAATGGTCAAATCCCTTTTGACGAAAAACGATAAACTAAAGGACAATTATCAAACATTTGACCAATATCACTTTGGAGGATACGCCAAAGTCACAGATAATCTGGTTGCCTTTATCAATGATTTTCATCAAAAGCATCAAATATTACTGGACCCCATTTATACAGGAAAAATGTTTTATGGCGTTATAGACTTGATTAAAAAGGATTTTTTTAAATTTAATCATCGAATAATCCTACTCCATACTGGTGGAATACAAGGAATTGAGGGTTATAACATGATGAACAAGCGAAAAATCAGCTAAAATTGATAATTTAGCGTAATAACAGGTGAATGAAAAGTATGAGATCCCTTTTAGCCCCACTCGTGGTATTACTACTACTGGGCTGCAATATTCAGGATCTGGAATTTGATAATATCCAGGGCATCAAATTGGATGGCGTATATGCGGCACCCATTGGAGAAGCGATCTATACCATGGAGGAGCTTCTTACGGAAATTGGAGATACAACCGAGCTTCAAGAAGATTCCACTGGATTACTCTATTTAGAATATACGGATGTTGCTTCTTTTAATGCGGCTTCTGACATTGTAAATATTGGAGATGTCATCGACAACGCCAGTTTTAGTTTACCTGTAACGCCTCCGGTAGGCTCCAACCAGACAATCACCTTAGACACCATTTTGTACCTTGAGTATGCGGCCAACCAGAATGAGCGCATAGATTCTGTGTTTTATTTATCAGGAGATTTAATATTGAATGCTACATTGAGTGGGTCATCCAATGTAAATTTTGATGTGACACTTACAAGCACTTTCAATGAAGGAACAAATCAACCTGTTGCTTTTTCCGGATCAACTAATTATTCCGGATCCGCTTATGCACTCTCCAATCATAAAACTATTTTTACCTTTCAAGGAGGAACCAATGCCTTTCCCATAGCGGTACACCTGGAGATACCGTTAGCAACAGGAGAGCAAATTTTGGCTGGAGAATCATTTAATCTGGAGTTATCTTTTCTTAATCAGAATTTTTCGGAAGTGTATGGCAAATTTGGTCAGGATACAGTAACGGTCGGAAATACAATATTGGACATTCCGTTCTTTTCAGATTTTGGGGCCGAAGGTTTTTTCCTGGGTACGCCAACCATAACTTTTGATTTTGCCAACACTTTTGGCGTGCCATTTGGCATTTTATTCGGAGGGATGTATAGTGTTAATGACAACACGGGAGTCAATGATACTACTTACCTGTCAGGGAATATCACCAACAGCCCACAAGTAGTCGAAGCTGCACAGACCTCCGGGTCAACCAGTAATACATCGATCCAGGTAAGTAAATCAAACTCCAGCTTAAGTAACCTTTTATCCTCCACACCTGATCAGCTTGGTTTTAACCTTCAGGCGGTTATCAATCCCAATGATCCCAACGCGCTAAACTTTCTGTCAGAAAATAATTCGATCCAAACGGATATTACAGTTAAATTAACATTGGCTGTCAGGTTAGAAAACCTTACCAGGAACATTGATTTTAATTTGGGAAATGGCATTGATTTGAATGAGATAGACAGTGCCGTGTTGCGAATTGTCACCGTGAATGGGTTGCCATTCTCAGGCGACTTGGAAATTAGCATTGTTGATGACCTGGGTGATACCTTATTTACGGCACCAGAGAAACTCGTGTTGAAAGCACCAATCATTGATCGTTCAGGCGAGGTTGATAGATCCAGAAATAATACAGCTGACATTTCTTTAGGTTTTGATGGAGTAGAGGCACTTAAAAATGGTGCTAAAGTGGTACTCAAGTTGGTGCTCAATACTTCAGAAAGTTTGACAGCAAATGACATCTTTGTGAAGATTAAAAAGACTGATGCAATTCAAATTAAGGCATCGGTAGTGGCAGGTACAAATTATCAATTTTAGCGGGGTGAGGCATTTATTAATAATAATATTGACCTGTTTTTCGTTCTTCCTTCTCAAAGGGCAGTCAGGTCTTTCCTTTCATCACCTGGGTAACGCAACCTTTCAAAATACCTTTCACAATGCTGCATATATGCCGGGAGGCAAAGTGTTTGTTGGATTGCCTGCCCTTTCGGGAATCCATGCAGGCTTTAATAGCAAGCTGAGTTACAACAATATCTTTTCCCGTGTGGACAATGCCTTGATTGTGGATACCCAAAAGTTATTAGGGAAGCTTCAGAAGAATAATATTGTTTCCAGCGAGGTAGATATTAATTTGTTTCATTTGGGCTACACGACTTCTTCCGGAACCACCCTTTATCTCTTTGCGAATGAACACATAAATGCGGATTTTCTTTTTCCCAAATCCCTTATCGAATTTGTCGTAGACGGTAATGCAGGTCAGGCTGGAGAGACTTTAAAAATTGGAAATACCCAATTAAATATTACGCATTACCGGGAGATGGGAGTAGGATACCGTCACTATTTAAAGGATCAAAACCTGGGAATTGGATTCAGACTCAAATATTATCAGGGCTTTTTCAACATGAGCAGCCCGGGAAGCTTTACAGCTGATATTAAAACCGAAAGAGAGAATTATCAGATGAATCTGTTGATGAGGGATGCACAACTCTTAAGTTCAGGCCGTGAAATATATGCAGGAAATACTGGGGACCTTGCCAGCCACCTGGTTTCCAATGGAAATTCCGGATTTGGTTTGGATTTTGGTTTTGAAACTCATTTTGGACAATATGTATCGGTAGCCGGATCAGTCAATGATATTGGTTTTATTTCCTGGAAGGAAGATATCAAGAATTTTACGCTGAGTGATACGACACTCAGATATACAGGGGTTGACCTCCGAGGGATTAACAATATTGTTGAGGTGATCAAAGATACCCTGGTTGGAAAATTCAAAAATGAGCAAGAGAATGCAGATCCTTACAGCACGATGATGGCACCAAAGGCCTTTCTGAGTGGTAAATTCCATTTGACGACTCAAAATGATATTACCACGACTGTTGCAGCCCGATATATTCAGGGTCAGGTCAAAATGCTATATGGCGTAGGGATTAACCACCAGATGGGTAATTACCTGACGGCGTCCATCAATGCGACCAAATATCCGGGTCAGATCCCTAACATTGGAGCTGCAGTTGCCGTAAAGGGAGGGCCTGCCCAACTATACCTGGCAGTTGATCAAATAGCTTACTGGTCAGTTCCGGATGTTAAATCTCTGGACGTGAGGTTTGGAATTAATTTCATCATAGGTAAACCCACAGCCGAGGGTGAGAAGAGTCCGGGCAAATCTATCTTTCTTGGGAATGAAGTGGAAGTAAGGGGTCAGGAAGGCATCTACACGATCATCAATAGACAAAAGAAAAGAGAGGTAGATACCAACGAACCCAAGCAATAGTTCTGCTACCTGAATAAAAACTCAAAAGCTGCTGATAACCTGGAGTATGCATTGATCTTAATGTTGAATTTAGATCTGTCCAATGATTTGATTCCGTAGGATGAGATATAAATTTCTTTAAACCCCAGCTTGGCGGCCTCATTTATTCTGGCATCTACCCTGTTTACCGCTCTGATTTCTCCACCCAAACCTACCTCACCAGCGAAACAGATGGATTGGTCGATGGGTATATCCTCAAAAGAGGAAAATAGTCCGGCACAAACGGCCAGATCCAGGGCAGGATCATTTACTTTTATTCCTCCGGCGATATTGAGAAAAATATCCTGAGCACTTAGGCGGATGCCAATGCGCTTTTCAAGAACTGCCAGCAGCATATTTAGACGTTTCCCATCAAATCCAGTGGTGCTCCGTTGCGGCGTACCATAGGTTGCCGGACTAACCAGTGATTGTCCCTCAATCAATAATGGACGATTGCCCTCAATGGTCGCTCCAATACCTACACCACTAAGCCCTGAGTCTCGCGGGGAGATCAGTACTTCTGATGGGTTTTTTACCTCCGCCAAACCATTTTCCAGCATCTGATATATGCCCAGCTCTGAAGTGGAGCCATAGCGATTTTTAGAAGTCCTGAGTATCCGGTAGGCCAGATGACGATCACCTTCAAACTGCAATACTGTATCTACCATGTGTTCCAGGACCTTTGGGCCGGCAATAGCACCGTCTTTATTTACATGACCAATCAGAAATACCGGAACCCCTGATTGTTTAGCAAATTTCATCAACTTGCCCGCACATTCACGCACTTGAGACACAGATCCAATAGCAGCATCTAGTTGGTCTGTATAGAGTGTCTGAATGGAATCAACAATAAGTAAATCAGGCTTCAGCTGAACCACTTCATTTAACAGATTCTCTACCGAAGTTTCGGAAAGCAGGTAACACTGTTTAGAGTTAATACCGATTCGGTCAGCACGCATCCGAATTTGTTCCGGGGACTCTTCACCAGAAGCATATAAGATTTTTTGAGAAGGAAGTCCAATGGCTATTTGAAGCAACAAGGTCGATTTTCCGATTCCTGGCTCTCCTCCAATCAAAACCAATGACCCTGGAACGATTCCGCCTCCCAATGTTCGGTCAAATTCTTCGAATCCCGTTTTTAGCCTGTTTTTTTCATCAAAAATAATCTCATGAATCGGCGTTGGATGATTACGCTCCTTAGATTGCCAGGGTTCCTGGTTGGCACTTTTCCCTTTGGCGGCCACTACCTCCTCTACATAGGTATTCCATTCTCCACAGGAGGGACATTTTCCAACCCATTTAGGTGAATTTGCGCCACAATTCTGACAATAATAGCTGGTTCTGGTTTTAGCCACTGATCAATATATTTAGCAAACCTGAACATAACTACCTAACCAGACAATGTCTTTGCCGTAGGGTTTTATGGTATTCTGTACAATTTCATCATCGTAATGCCCTTCAAATTCTACAAAGAAGACATATTTGAAGGTGCTTCCCTCTTTTGCTGGTCGACTTTCAACTTTACAGAGGTTAATCCCTGCGTTTTGAAATTGCTGGAGAAACCGGACCAGAGATCCTGGCTCATCTGGAAGTTTAGCAATGATAGAGGTTTTGTCACTTCCACTTTTCTGATTAAAAAAATTCTCACTGATGATGAGAAACCTGGTCTGATTGTCGGCAGAATCCTGAATATTGTTATATAAAATCGGCAGGTCGTATTGCCTCGCTGCGATAGGAGCGCAGATGGCTGCTGCATTTTTTTCTTCTCTGGCCAAAAGACATGCTCTGCTGGTGGAGCTTACCGCTTTGAGTTCTACTTTGTGCTGGAAATAGTCATTCAAAAAGTTTTTGCACTGTCGAAAGGCAATGTCTCTGGAGTAGACGATTTTAATTTCCTCTAAATTTTCCTCCTTGGTAGCAAAAGCAAAATGAATGGGCAATACGATTTCTGCTGCAATCGTTACTTTATGCAAAGCCAGGAAATCAATGGTTTCCTGAACCGTGCCCTCCTGATTATTTTCTATAGGGACAATCCCAAACCTGGCTCTGGAAGTTTTAACCGCCTCAAAAACAGAAGATATGGAGTCTAGTGCGATGTAATCGCTCATGGCACCATATCTTGATTCAGCGGCCTGATGGGTAAAGCTCCCTTCTGGACCTAGAAATGCAACTCTTTCAGGCAATTCATAATTCCTACTAACGGCAAAGATCTCCATGAAGATCGCCTCGATGGCCGTACGGTTTAGTAATCCGTTGTTATTTGCTACCAATCGATCGATAATGGCTTTTTCTCTCTCAGGCCTGTAAATGGCTTCATTGCCACTTCTTTTAACCTCACCAATCTTATTCACAAACTCCATCCGCTTATTGATCAGGTCAACAATCTGGTTGTCAATTCCATCAATATTCTTACGCAGTTCCTCAAGCATTTTTATATATTCTTTTAATTCTTCTTCTAGCTGCGAATTTAGCAACCTTAACATTCTTCATCACATTGGTAATGTGGAGGGCTTAGACTAATTTTGCCCCATTAAATTAAGCCATTTATTGATAGTTACTCATATCCGGCAACGTAAACCACCAGAATGAAAGACGAAATAGTTTTTAAACTTATAGAAAAAGAGAAAAAGAGACAGCTTGAGGGGATTGAATTAATAGCTTCTGAAAATTTTGCGTCACCTGATGTGATCGCAGCAGCAGGCACTGTACTCACTAATAAATACGCGGAGGGATTACCCGGTAAGAGATATTATGGTGGATGTGAAGTTGTTGATGAGATAGAGACACTGGCCATTGAACGTGCCAAAGAGCTATACGGGGCAAGCTGGGCAAATGTGCAGCCCCATTCTGGAGCACAGGCAAATGCTGCGGTAATGCTAGCCTTGTTAAATCCCGGTGATAAAATATTGGGGTTTGATCTTTCACACGGAGGTCACCTGACCCACGGTTCACCTGTAAACTTTTCTGGAAAGATTTATCAGCCATTTTTCTATGGGGTAGACAAAGAAACAGGACTCATAGATTATGATAAGATTGAGTCTACGGCCAAAAAAGAAAAACCAAAACTCATCATAAGTGGAGCTTCTGCATATAGCCGCGACTGGGATTATCAAAAATTCAGAGAAATTGCAGATAGTGTTGGAGCCTTACTGATGGCGGATATTTCACACCCATCAGGATTGATTGCAAGAGGACTGCTTAATGATCCCTTGGAATATTGTCATGTAGTTACAACCACTACCCACAAGACATTAAGAGGACCAAGAGGAGGTTTGATCATGGTTCGTGATGACATTGAGAACCCTTTTGGCATCAAGACCGCTAAAGGAACAGTTCGAAAGCTTTCCTCCTTGTTAGATTCAGGTGTTTTTCCTGGTACCCAGGGCGGACCTTTAGAACATATCATTGCTGCAAAAGCAGTGGCCTTTGGTGAAGCCTTGTCTGATGACTATATGAAATACATTCTGCAGGTGAAAAAGAATGCTGAGGTGATGGCTGGTTCATTTGTTGAAAAAGGATATCATGTTATTTCTAGCGGAACCGATAACCATTTGATGCTGATTGACCTTAGGTCTAAAGGACTTACCGGAAAGGATGCGGAGAATGCACTTATTAGGGCTGATATCACGGTTAACAAAAACATGGTTCCGTTTGATGAGCAATCACCATTTATTACCTCAGGCATGAGAGTAGGTACTGCTGCAGTAACCACAAGGGGTCTCAAAGAGGATGACATGAAAAAAATTGTAGATTACATTGACGAGGTAATCGTCAACAGGGGTGAGGAGTCAAAAATCACTTCCATCAAAGCAGAAATTAACAATTGGATGAGTAAATATCCACTTTATCAATAAGAGCTATGCCGCTGGATCAGATTGAAGATGAAGAAAGCAAGGGTGAAGTTGAAATGTCATTTCTTGACCACCTGGAGGAGCTTAGGTGGCACCTGGTGCGTTCATTGATAGCCATCGTGGTTTTTGCAATTGCAGCGTTTTTAGCGAAGGAATTAGTATTTACAATCATTTTACTGGGTCCATCCCGAATTGATTTTATTACCTACAAATGGCTTTGTGAGCTTTCTGACTTCATGAAATTGGATTCCTTTTGTATTGATGAGATGCCTTTCATCATTCAATCACGGAAAATGACGGGTCAGTTTTCTATGCACATTACCTCATCCTTTGTCATTGGGTTGATCTGTGCTTTTCCGTATGCTTTTTGGGAGATATGGCGATTTATTAAGCCGGGACTTTATCCCCGTGAACGTAAAGCAGCTTCTGGAGCTACTTTTTATGTGAGCTTTCTTTTTATCGTCGGAATCTTGTTTTCATACTTTATCGTAACACCTATTTCTGTATACTTTCTGGCTAACTATCAGATTGATCCATCTATTCAGAATGAGTTTGATATCATATCATATATTATGACTGTTATCACGATTGTCTTGGCTGGAGGAATTTTATTTCAACTTCCGATCGTCGTTTATTTTTTAACCAAAGCTGGGTTGGTAACTCCTGCTTTGATGAAGACCTATCGAAAGCATGCCATCATTGTTATTTTGATTCTTGGTGCAATGATAACACCTCCGGATCCTTTTAGTCAGCTGCTGATCTCCTTACCGCTTTTTGGATTATATCAGATCAGTATCATGATTTCCAAGCGGGTACTTAGAAAGGAAGAAAAAGCAGAATTAGCCCTGAGAAAAGTGGACGAAAACAGAAGAGAATATGAAGATTAAGAAGATTGCAATTGGTGGTGATCATGGAGGGTATGAGTATAAAGACAAAGTCATTTCCTGGCTTGAAACGTTAGGATATGAGGTAAAAGATTTTGGGCCTTATAAGACTGGAGCGGTAGACTATCCGGATCACGTTCATCCCCTTGCTGAAGCAATCGAAAATAAAGCCTGTGATCTTGGTGTTCTTATTTGCGGGAGTGGAAATGGTGTAGCAATTACAGCGAATAAGCATGAAGGTATACGGGCTGCGCTGTGCTGGAATGCGGAGTTAGCTAAGTTAGCCAGAGCTCACAATGATGCCAATGTTATTTGTATTGGGGCTCGATTCACGGGACTGGAATTTGCTCAAACGATGATACTGGAATTTCTTCAAATGGATTTTGAAGGAGGGAGACATCAAACCAGGGTGGATAAAATCAGTTGTTGATCTTAGTGTGGATATTTCCTTCTTTTCTATAACGACTATTAAGCAGCGGAAAGATTTCCTTCATTTTTGAAAAATATCCCCAATCATCTATGACGATATCAGCATTAGCGGCTTCAATGGTGTCATAAATCTTGGTAGCATCTGCGTAGTATTTAATGCCTTCCATCCTTTTTCTACTGACAAACTCATCAAAAAAAGGAGAAGCAATTTTATTGCCTTCATACACAGAAAAATGATCACCTATTAGCAGGATTCTTTGATCCTTATAAGCGGAATTCTCACGAACGAAATATTCATCTTTGGCAAAATACTCCATCCAAACAACAGGATAGAGCAAGATTCCGAGAATAAAAAGTGTAGGAAGAAGGGCTCTTGTCCAACGTCTTCTGAGTAACAATAGAAAGTGAGTTATAAAAAAGGCTGCGCTTGGGATAGCAAGAATTACCTCCGTCCCGCTTAATTCCGGAGAAAGTAAGACGGAGCAAATAGCGGAAAGTAGAAAGATAAACATTACCCGCTGAATCTTTTGCTGAAAATTTGAGAGGCGGGCAGTAAATAACACAGAAAGGGAGATTAACAGACAAAAAATGATGACTATGATTTGGATGAAGAATTCCTGGTAATTAAGGTACAGGATTTTTTCTCTGAGAAACCCCGAAAGGAAAAAGGAGTCATGAAAATATTGGTCTGCATCGTACCAAAAATAGAAGGCCCAGATAAACAAATAAACAATTCCGAACCCAATGCCAAGAAGCATAAGCCTGCGTGGGACTGCTGTAGAAAACAATAAGAAAGAGATCAAATAACTGATCAGGAATATCGCAGAAGGTAAGTAGAAAAATGTTGCAATCCCTAAATAGATACCTGATGTAAGAAACATTTCATCTGTTGCCTGATTGTCAATTCGACGGAAGATATTATTCATCGAAATCACAAGGAATGTTAGGGACATCAATTGAGGGGAAAGCATGTAATAGTCCATTACCCCACACATCATGATTATATATATGAAAGCCAACACATAATTATTCTCCTCATATGCCTTATTTCTCAACATGATGGTATTGAGAATGCCAGCCTGGAAAATGATTAAAATGGTAGACAGGATCACATGGACCCACCTGCTATTTCCAAAAAGAGTGTCCATCCATTTAAATACAAAAGCACTGAGAGGCCCTGTATAGTCATAGGTATTGGCATACATCGTGTTACCTTGTGCCAGCCAGTCACCAAGTAATTGCCACTTAAAACCAAACAAAGGAACCGGCATACCGTAAATTAACCATGCACTCCTTAATAATATCAGGATCACAAAAATCAGTATTAGCCTGTAAGGATCGTTAAGTCTAAATAGTCGTAGCAAATTGAAATATTATGCTGTGAGTGAGAGTTCGAAATTAACAAATTAATAATGGATATTTGTACTCATGGATTCTAAACGACAACAGAAGTTTTCGAGACAAATTTTAAAGGATTTGAGTGAGGTTTTTCAAAAAGACCCCAGACACTTTTTTAATCATGCATTGGTCACCATTACCGGAGTAGAGGTATCTCCGGATTTGGCGCTTGCAAGAGTCTATCTGAGCGTATTCCCTGCCAAAGATGCCGAAGATGTGTTTTACAACATGGAAAATAAGAAGGGAGAGATTCGTAAACTATTGGGAAATAAGATTGGAAAACGCGTTCGTATTGTTCCTGAATTAGCCTTTTTTCATGATGAAACGGAAGAGCAAGCCAGTAAGATGGACAAATTGATTGATAATTTGAACATTCCCCCATCAGACCAAAACCCTGATAATTCTTGAACCTTTCATTATTTATTGCCAAGCGATATTTTCTCTCTAAAAGAAAGAAAAACTTTATCAATATCATTTCAATCATTTCAATGACTGTAGTGGCTATTGGAACAATGGCCTTAATTATCGTACTGTCTGTTTTTAATGGCTTTGGTGATCTTCTTAGATCATTATATGGCACCATAGATGCAAATGTGGTTGTTTCAGCAGCCTATGGGAAGTCATTTGAGTATTCAGCAGATGTAGTCAGTAATATCCAGGAATTGGATGGAGTTGAATCTATTACTGAGGTTGTTGAGGACAATGCTTTGATAAAGTATAAAGATGCTCAGCGGGTGGCTAAAATTAAGGGTGTAAGTGAGAATTTCATTCAGGAAGGAAGGTTAAAGAAATCGATTGCTTATGGAAAATTTCAGCTAAAAGATGGCAATACAAATTTTGCCATCATTGGGTTTGGAATTAAACGCGACTTATCAATTGATGCATCAAATGATTTTTATCCACTTCAGGTTTTTTATCCTAAAAATGTCACACCCAATATGATGAATCCTGAAAAAATGGTAAATATGATGCACATCCTACCGGGAGCGATATTTGCTGTTGAAAAGTTTTATGATGAGAACTATGTTTATGTTCCTTTAGAATTTGCGCTTGAGTTGTTCAGTTATCAGGGGAAAAGGACGGCGCTTGAAATTCAAATGGAAGAAGGGGTTACAACATCAGAGTTGAAAGCCAGCCTCCGTGATTTATTAGGAGACGAATATAAAATACTCACCAATGAAGAAATTCACGGCAACCTTTTCAAAATCCTCAAGATTGAAAAATTGTTCGTTTTTATGATCCTGTCTATTATCATCGCTATTGCCTCTATTAATATTTTCTTCTCTCTGACGATGCTAGCCATTGAGAAGAAAAAAGATGTGGCCATTCTTGTGTCACAGGGAGCATCACTAAAATTAATTAGGAACATATTTTTATTCGAAGGTTGCATAGTAGCTTTTACTGGAGCATTTATTGGTTTGTTTTTAGGTTTGAGTATAAGCTTTTTACAACAGTCATTTGGCTTTGTGAGTATGGGCATACAAACTGCGATTCATGACGCTTACCCGATTAAAGTAGAGCTATTAGATGTGATTTATACCGTTTTGTGTATTATTCTAATTACCCTTGCCACATCCATTCAGCCCGCAATCAAGGCTACAAGGAACATAAAGCTCCAACACCTGCAATAAAAATATAGATCAGGGAATCGAGTAATTGAACATATTCTGATCAATTTTAATTACTTTCGAAGTTTCACCCATCCAAACAATTGATTGACAATGGCTCTTTTGGCCACATATAAAAATCATGAAAGTTTTCCCTGATCAGCCTTTTAAAATAATCTACTCCCTCTTTCAGCACGAATATTTAGGCTACCTGTTTGAATCATTTGCAGTGCAACTTGATGATAAAGGCAGGCTTACCTATTCAAATCAAAACATCTCTTCTCAGAATGCTTCTGAATTTGATGCTGGCATGGATGCTGCTGACTACGAATTGGTAAAGCTGATGGATAGTATGCAGCAAAAGGAAGTGCTGAAACATTTTCAGAAAAAGAAGGGCAAGCCAGAGGATTTTTTCCTCAAGGTATATGCAAAGGATGATGGTGATAAAGTATTACAGGATGAAATAGATGGATACCTGGAGCGAAGAAGGTCTGGTATACTAAACCTGATTAAGGGAAAGTCTTTGTTTGAAATGGGAAAAGATGGAGAGCCAACGTGGAAGCCCATTGAAATCAGTGAGACAAAAGCTACTGTGTTATTTCATTTTAGAAGAAATGAAGACAATACCCATTATTTTCCTACGATTAAGCTGGATGGTGAAAAGGTAGATTTTTATCAAAATGATAGCTATTTACTCTGCAAAAATCCAGGCTGGATTGTCGTTAATGACAAACTCTTCACCTTTGAAAAGGAGGTAGACGGCAGAAAACTTAAGCCATTTTTTAGCAAAAAGTTTATTCTCATACCCAGCAATGTTGAAGAGACTTATTACAAAAAATTTGTAGCGCCTCTGATTGCGTCTTTTGATGTTTATGCTAAAGGTTTTGAAATCCGTACGGCTCAACTTGAGCCCAAACCGGTACTTAATTTTTCAGAATTGGCGGAAGCTAAATCCTATGGTACGCTATTCGAAGGAAATAAAAATGGTCAGACTCCTGAAGATCAATCCCGAATTCTCTTTGAGCTTAGTTTCCGGTATGGAACCTACTCCTATAAGGCGGATAAAATTAAGCAGGTCAGTGTGTCAATGGAAAAGGATAACAACGAATATGTATTTCACAGGATACAGCGAAATACGAATCAGGAAAAACAATTTATCCAAAGCCTGACTGATTCAGGATTGTTGCTAAAAAACTCCCGGTCTACACTCGAAAAGACCGGTGCGATGACCTGGCTGAATGCCAATCAAAAGACACTGAGAAAGATAGGCTTTGAAATACAGCAAATTAACGGCAGTCAGAAAAGATATTTCGTTGGGGAAACTAGCATTGATCTTCAGATTACAGAGAATATTGACTGGTTTGATATCAAAGCAGTTATTCACTTTGGGGAATTTGAGATTCCATTTACCAAAATCCGAAAATACATACTAAAACAGCAGCGTGAATTTCAACTACCGAATGGGGAATATGCAGTGATCCCTGATCATTGGATCAATGAATATACCGATTTGTTTGCTTTTGCAAATACAGAAAAAGATGTAAAGCTGGATAAAATTCATGTTTCACTTGTCAAAGAGCTGAAAGATCAAAATTATGCCAATGTTGCGATGTCCAAAAAGCTGGAGCGATTGGGTGATTTTGAAGAGATCGATGAGGCTACTCTCCCTAAAACCTTTAAGGGAGATCTCCGTCCCTATCAAAAGGCAGGGTTTGATTGGTTGCAGTTTTTAAATAAATATAGTTTTGGTGGTTGTCTCGCCGATGACATGGGTTTGGGAAAGACGGTCCAGACCTTGGCTTTATTGGCGAGTGAAAAACAAGATAACCCAGGTGCGGCAAGTCTATTAATCATGCCTACTTCTTTGATCTACAACTGGGAAATGGAGGCAAGAAAATTTGCTCCGAAGCTAAAAATCCTTACCTATACCGGCACACAAAGAGATAAGGATTCTAAACTATTTTCTAATTATGATTTGGTATTGACCAGTTACGGAATTACCCGGATTGATACAGAAATCATGAAGGATTATTATTTTAATTACATTATTCTGGATGAGTCTCAAGCAATAAAAAATCCGGATTCAATTATTTATAAGTCTGTTTGCCAGCTCAAATCACGCAGAAAGCTGATCTTGACAGGGACACCCGTTGAAAATAGTGCCATGGATTTGTGGTCACAAATGTCATTCGTAAACCCCGGCTTACTTGGAAGTAATAAGCATTTCAAAAAGGAGTATCTCATACCTATTGAGAAAAAGCGGGACGAACAACGAACCAAGAGGTTAAATGCGATAATCAAGCCTTTTATTCTGAGGAGGGTGAAGACTCAGGTAGCGACTGAATTACCAGAAAAAATTGAGAATATAAAATACTGCAATCTGTCAGAGGCACAGCGGGAATTTTATGATCGGGAAAAAAACTTATACAGAAATAATATACTTGAGCTGATTGAAACCCAAGGGATCCAAAAATCACAAATGCTCTTGCTGCAAGGCTTAACCAGGTTGAGACAAATAGCAAATCACCCGCAAATGGTGGATGAAGATTATAAAGGGGACTCTGGCAAGCTGGAGGATATCAATTACATGATTGCAAATACCTTAAGCAACAAGCATAAAATCCTGGTCTTTAGTCAATTTGTGAAGCACCTGAAGATTGTACAAAAGTTTCTGGTAGAGGAGAAGATTGAACATGCATATCTGGATGGCTCTACAAAAGACAGGAAAGCTCAGGTCATGAAATTTCAGGAAGACGAAAATGTCCGTGTATTTTTGATCTCACTCAAAGCAGGTGGGTTAGGGCTGAATCTGACTGGAGCAGATTATGTATTTATTTTAGATCCTTGGTGGAACCCGGCAGCGGAAGCTCAGGCAGTGGACCGGGCGCATAGGATTGGGCAGAAGAATAAAGTTTTCACGTATAAGTTTATTGCCAAGGATACGGTAGAGGAAAAAATCCTAAAGCTTCAGGGCGCAAAATTAAAACTGGCTAAAGACCTGATCACGGTAGAAGAGAGCCTGGTGAAACAGCTCAATAAAACCGATATCCAGGAATTGTTGGCTTAATTATTATTCACAATGATTCTGGTTTGGATCATCACATCACTTCCTGAATCTTCCATGTGAACCAGATAGATGCCCTTTTTTAACTTACTTACATCCAATATATAGGACTGTTGACCCATTTGATGTGGTATTTTGTCTTCAAATACCTTTTGACCTGATAAAGTCCAGACTTTAAGGTCAAAGCCCTCGATACGTCTGGCGATTCGATAATCAATTTTTGTTGTACCAGAAACAACAGGATTGGGATATAGCTTATAGTCCGCTACTACACGTGGAAGTCCCAGGGTCAGGTCGTTCACATTGATAATCTCTTCTGTAACAAGAGCCTCTAAAATAATTTTGTCTCCAGCCTTAACATCAATTTCAATATCAGAACTTGGGTTCATTCGGATACCCGGATACTCGATATTGAACAAATAGGTTCCTTCAGGTAAATCTGTGAATTCAAATTGACCTTCATCATTTGACTCAACATAGGCAACCAACTCATACAAATCTTCTTCTCCTCTTCCTGCTCCTCTAAATCTTCTCACCGAACAGGCCGCTCTTCTGGCTTTTTTCCTGGCCTCTATCTCATCGACACGTCCACTTTCAGGGAAATCTGTTTCTACCGTTCCTGAGATATTGGCATCACCGATTACGGGTTCTACTAACTGCTGGATGGTAATGGTATCCCCATCTATAGGTTGTTGCAACGCTAAAGTATCCGCCTCCACCCAGAATATTGAATTTCCATTATAAGTTTGAATGTATTCAGGGTTGTTGGTAAAGTTAGGACGTGTCAACAACAGGTAATCACCTAAGTCTATGTTTTCAAATAAGAAATCTGAATTTGCATCCACATTGGTTGTATCCAATTGAATGTAAGGACCGTTCTGCTGTATTTTTAATAAGATCACATCTGCATCAGGATAGGGGGCAGTAAAAGGGTCCAGAATTTTACCAAATACATCTGTTACAGCGATCATTTCAAAATTATCTGTACGAAGTTCCAGGTCAGGAACCGCAGGACTGTTGGCTGTCATGTAATAGGTTCCCATGTTGAAATAGTTGATGCTATCTAAAAAATAATTGGTTTCGATGGCGCCATCAATTGCCCCACCTGCTACTGCACCCTGAAACTGCTCGAAGTACCATTGATAATCGTTCTGAGTGCCTGAGACGATCACTTTCAATGAATCATCTGTGCCAAACTGCAATCTTCTGACCGAGTCCATGATTCTGATATTTTTCTGGTTGCTGTAATTGAATCCGCTGACCGGTAGATTGGCTTCTATTTCCGCAAAACCCAATCTGTTTTGGGAGACATCTAAACCAGCTAATTGCGACATAAAGGACATATTGGGGATGGTTGTAATCTCATTGTCCGAAAGGTTGATGGTCTCTATCTTGGTGATATCTCTGAGTTTTGCAGGAACCGGACCGTCAAGGTTGTTTCCCGGAAGTGATAAACCGATCACTCGATCCTGTGCGGGGTTAAGTGTAACACCTGCCCAATTGACAACAAAATCAGTACCCCAATTGGTATTGGTAATCCATCCTTCACCATTGGTGCTGTCATAGAGTCTTAGCAAGGCGGTAGAATCTCTTTTAAGACTAGAAATCCCCAAGTTGACGTAAGCACTTGTCAGCGTGAGATCTGTTACAATGGCACTTGTGACTTCTAATCGGTACCAATCTTCATCTTCAAATACTGGATTAGCAAGCGAATAAGTATCTGTATTTTCTCCATTTAATGCAGCTTCGGCGTTAGGCGGGAGTGCATCTGCCCTATACCATTGATAAGCGTTGTTGGATCCTGTAACAGGAATCTCCAACATGCTGGGTGTACCGGCATCAAATAATGTATCCCGGTAGGCACCGATGCTATCCTGTGGAGCATATAAGAAGTTAGCAATTCCTAAGTTCGTTTCAATGTCTCCAAACTGTAGCTTGTTTCCAACTACATTCAGGGTATTGAGGTTATAAGTAGGAGGGTTTAACAGTTTAAGGTTGGGAATGCTGCTCAGATCATTTTCAGAAAGGTCGACACTGACCAAAGCATAAAATTGTTCCCAGGTATCGGGTAGCGTATCTTTTAACAGGTTATTGCTCAAATCTACATTCACCAATGTGTCCGCATAACCGAAATCGACAGGAATAATACCATCAAGGTTGTTTGTGGGTAGGGTTAGATCTGTTACGCGTTGGTTTTGTACGGTCACGCCATTCCAGGTACTTAGATCTCCGGTAAGCCAATTGGTATTGGTAGTCCAATTGGCCCCATTGGAATTATTATACAGTGAGACCAGTGCCAATGAATCTTCTTCAAAGTCGGAGATTCCCAGGCGAAAGGATTCTGTAACGAGCTCAAGACCTGTCACAATATTGTTGGAAACTCTCAGGACATAAACTCCTGAATCAACAGGGAGAAAACCGCCTGGTAAAGCATAGTCTTCCAGGTCTGCTCCATTGATTAGATTGTCATTGAGGTACCATTGAAAATTATTTTCTGCGCCGTTGATGGTTTTATCAATCACTATAGGGACACTAATTTTTGCTGTAGAATCTACCGGTACATCATTAACTATTTTCTGATTTTCGTAAGTAAATGTTGGGACTCCCACATAGGGTTCAAGATCACCGAAATCAAAGAAATTAGTATCCAGATGAATGGTATTCAATGTAGGAATACTGGATAGGTCTGCCATTTCATCAATCCGATTGTTGTGGAGGTCAAGGATCTGTAATTGCGTTAGTTGTGCCAGCTCTGCGTCGATCGTATCCTGAAGGAAGTTATTCGAAAGATCCAGCTTTTTCAGATTTAGCACATAGCCCATTTCCAGCGGCAGCTCTCCTGTTAACCCATTTCCAGAAAGCTGAACAGAATCTACCCGTGTATTTACCACATCCACTCCATACCAGGTATCGAGTGGTCCCGTTAGCCAATTCGTTGCATTGTTCCAACCAGCCCCACCGAGCTGACCAAATACATATGCTAATGAGGCGGAGTCAAGCTCTCGACCTGGACCATATGAAGAAAATGCTGCTGATTCATGTGGGCCCCATTGTCCATTTTCATCTCTGGCACGCACATGGAGGGTATGTTGACCTTCTGCAAGGCCTCCTGCAGCCAGAGCGATCTGGCGGAGGGGATTCGGCCCTGCTGGTGTAATGGGCACAGAAGTTCCATTTCCATACCCTGGATCGGTATCAAAGAAGTACTCAAGGTCTGTGACATTGACTACTGAAACGACACCAATAGGATCGACGTAAATGGTTCGTGATTCAGTGGTGCCCCAGGGACCATTAGCCGCCTTCGCTCTCATCCCAAGTATGTGGAACCCTAAGGAAAGTGTATCAGCGGTAAGCATACTATCAAAACTAACCACATTGTTAGCTCCTACTTCAATTGGAATTCCAAGGCCATACCCCGGATCTATATCGAAGAAATATTCTAAGGTATCCACAAGCACGACAGCCCCGGCATCGTTTTGATCCAGAAATACCACCCTCGATTCTGGCATTCCCCAGGCCCCTCCAGCCGCCTTCCCTCTCATATACAAAACGTGAAAACCAAAAGCTAGAGTGTCTGATGTAAGGACTTCATCTGGTAAGGAGATGTTTGTTCCGGGTGTAAAACTATTGATAACAATACCCTGTCCATAACCTGGATCGTTGTCAAAGAAATATTCTAAAGTATCAATTACCTGTATTTCTGCAGCAGATGATTGGTCAATATAGATTACCCTTGACTCTGGTATACCCCATGCGCCTCCCACAGCTTTAGCTCTCATAAATAAAACATGAAACCCTGTAGATAGCGTATCTGCTGTAAGTGTAAAATCATTAAGTACTACTGTATTGTTTGTTGTAAAAGCAGGTGGATCTATGATGATCCCCTGCCCATATCCCGGATCGCTATCAAAGAAGTATTCAAGCGTATCGATTAACTGAAGATCTACGGAGAATGAGTTGTCGATAAACAGTGTTCTGGTCTCAGTGAGCCCCCATTGTCCAGCAGTAAGTAAATCAATATCTATCAATGAATCAGGATAAAAGATAGAACCCCCTACATTGTACCATTCCCTTTTATTCAAATTTCTTGCGCGCATGCCAATCGTATGGAATCCCGTAGATAAGCTACTTGTCGGGAGAACCTCATCGAAAAGGTTCACGATGGTATCCGGACTTACTGTTATTGAATTTAAAGCATTTCCAACACCGGGATCGGTATCAAAAAAATATTCTATCTCCACTACTTCAAGTGTGTCTTGTGAGTGAGCGGTTGCGACCAGTAGAAAACTGATCAGCAGGAATAATATCCTGATCCTTGATTTGCTTATGGCCTGCATATCGGAAGAATCAGTTACCTACTGCTTCTATCGTTGCATTTAGATTCGTTCCCTGTTTAATTACCTCAGGTGCTCTTAAAACCTTAATTATCGGGAGCGGTGTACCTGTAGTACTAAAAGGAATTGTCCCTCCTGTAACTCCTATGTCATTGCCATCATTTCCGGCTGCAATTAATGGAGACCCGGAATCAGGAGTAGGATCAAATGAAAAAGTCCAATCATCAACCAGGGGTAAATTTACAAATACGGGATCAGTTCTAACCAATAGAGAATCTCCAGTATTTCCAATGATCCCCAAAGGAATTGAATCGTTTAGCGTTCCAAAAGTCACATTGTTATTGAAAGTACTATTTGCAGTATTTCCCCAATTAGTATTGGACATTGCTGTTCGGCCGTAGAAGACATTATTAGATACTGTGGAAGTATTTAGATGTAAAGCATAGTCATTTGCACCATTCCCCAGAAAGATGTTGTTTTTCACAATTGCATTTATTGCAGCTAAGGATGGTATTCCCCCACTTGTTACAGAGCTGCTTCCTTGTATAACATTATTCGTAACAACTATGCTGGTAGAGCTCACATATGAACCTCTTAGGTAAATGACAGGTTCAGCAGAAGTAGCCTGCTCCCCAACCAGACAATTTCTAATCACCACATTACTTAAAGTGGTAGTACCAGAGCAACAAAGATTTGCATTAATCCGTGCGACTTCACAATTTTCAATGAATATATTTCCCATACTGCTAGTTCCACTACTTCCAATAGTTAATTGTGTGGTAATTACCAAGCCAGAAATTCTTGCGCCAAATACACCTGGAGAAATAATTAAGTTAGCTATTGAAGCTTTATTGGGTTGGTCTTTTTGAGGATTGAAACCAATTCCAAAAACCGTAAGGCTATCTTTTGAAATGGAAGCATCGGGATAGGCTGTGGAACTTGGAATCACATGGATGATATCTCCGGGACTAGCGGCGGCAACAGCAGCATTGATATCAGGAAAGACATGGGCTCCTGTCGGTGCTGTCGGCCGGTTGTCAGCAATCCATATGTTTTGAGAAAAACCAAAAAAAGCTGATAATAACAGGAGGAGTGTAAATAAATTTTTCATAAAGCGGGGATTTTAAGGCTTTATAAAATTAGCAATTTTTTATTTAATACCAATTAGGCACTAAAACCAGCCCTATTGAGTGAAATGAGCACAATTTTAAGATTAATGCATCATGAATCAACTGCCACATTGTTGATAAACAGCTATAAATCTTTACCTTGTGAAACAGGGAAAGGGGTTTCCATGTTGTTATGAATAAATAGATCAATTGAGCCCTATCATCAAATATTTTTTCTATCTCTGGATCCTATTAAGTCCGCTAATTTCTTCAGGACAAAATAGAATTGGATTTCGTTTACCTGATGGAGAAAAAAGCGTTGAGATCCCCATTGAACTGTACAGCAATTTGATTGCAATACCCGTTACGGTCAATGGGTATCTGACATTAAAGTTTATTCTTGATAGTGGAGCAGAATCAATTATTTTAACAGAGAAGCTTTTTGGAGATTTTTTGGGTCTTGACTATGCAAGAACCATAGACATTTCAGGACCAGGCGTGGAAGATTCGCTGCGGGCATTTATTTCCACAAACATTTATTTATCCCTACCCGGAGGCATCAAGGCAAGGGGCATGAACATGCTCGTACTTGAGCATGATTACTTACAACTGAAAAAGAATCTTGGAGATGAGATTTATGGAATTATTGGATTCGATGTTTTCAGCCGATTTGTAGTCGAAATTGACTACGAAGAAGAGGTAATCAGGCTTCATGACCCCAAAACATACAAGCCACGCCGATCTTATAAGAAGCTCCCCTTAGTACTGGATTATACCAAACCTTACATAGATACCCGTGTAGTACAGGGAGATGAGGCTGACTCTGTAAGACTTTTGGTTGATACGGGGGCTAGTCATGCCATTCTGCTGGATGTAGACAATACCGAAGAAATTGTCATGCCTGATAAATTTATCAATGTGAAGCTGGGAAGAGGTTTAGGAGGAGAAATTCCAGGGAGACTTGGAAGAATGTCATCATTTGAGTTATCAAACTATAATTTCACAGATATTCTCACCTCCATACCATTGGAAGGTGTTTATATGAAGGCAATCAAAAGGGGATCCAGGCATGGTACGCTAGGAGGGGAAGTGCTTCGAAGGTTTAAGGTTGTTTTCGATTATCAAAATAATGCGCTCTACTTAAAAAAGAACAGTCAGTTCAAGGACGATTTTGAATTTAACATGAGTGGTATCACTTTGACGGCTGAAGGAGATCGGTCGGACACCCTGGTAGTTACCAGAGTGAGAGAGAATACGCCAGGAGAAGAAGCGGATATTAGAGTTAATGATGTCATATTGTCTATTAATGGAACCTATTTTGAGGATACTTCCTTGTCTGAAATTCACGCGCTTTTTAGAAAGCGTCCGGGAAAACGAATCAAATTGTTTATTTACAGGGATGGCATAATAATTAAACGAAAGTTTAGGCTTAAAAGAATGATATAATTCTTTGGATGATGACAGATGTAGTAATTATTGGAGGCGGGCTCTCTGGATTGATCAACGCCATCTTACTTTCCAGGGCCGGGATAAAAGTCAAACTTATTGAAAAGAACACATTTCCATTTCATCGGGTATGTGGAGAATATATTTCCAATGAGGTAGTTCCATTTCTTACCAAAAACCACCTTTTTCCTTCACAGTTCAAACCTTCAGCTATTACACAACTGGAAATCACCTCTACTTCAGGCCACGGACTTAAGCAAAAACTGGACCTGGGTGGCTTCGGAATCAGTCGATATGTATTAGACCAGTTCCTTGTGGAGGAGGCCAAAAAGTCTGGATCCGAAGTCATGGAGCAGGAAACGGTTAAGCAGATTTTAACCGAATCCGGCCACTATCGAATAGTTACCAATTCAACAGCGTATATCTCAAAGATGGTGATTGGGGCCCATGGTAAACGGTCTACCATTGATAAACAGCTCGATCGGCAATTCCTCAAAAAAAGGTCTCCCTATGTAGGTGTAAAGTACCATGTCAGAGGAAACTTACCAGAGACATTTATCTCTCTGCATAATTTCGATGGTGGTTATTGCGGCGTAAATAAAATTGAAGATGAGAAATTCAATGTGTGTTACTTAACCCACCGTGATAATGTAAAAAGGTGGGGGAGTATCGAAAAGAGTGAAAAAGAGACACTTTTCAAAAACCCACACCTGGAACGCATTTTTTTGGAATGTGAATTTTTATTTGATCGACCGGTAGTTGTGAATGAAGTTTCATTTTCTGCAAAGGGATTGATTGAAAACGGAATCATTTTTTCTGGTGATGCTGCTGGCAGCATTGCGCCGCTGAGTGGAAATGGCATGGCGATGGCTATTCGGTCTGCCAAGTATCTATCTGAATCCATTATCGCACATTGGTCAGGGAAAGATATTGATGAGAAGGGGGCATTTAAAGACTATCAGGAGCGATGGGATAAGGAGTTTAAAAAAAGGATTTCCAGGGGTCAGCTTATACAGCAGCTGTTTGGTCATCCTTTGCTATCTGAGGCGGCTGTCAGATCAGGAAAGTTATTTCCACAAATTGCAACCAGACTCATAAAAATGACACATGGACAACCCTTTGAGTGATTAATGGTTGTTATTAGCGAAGGACTATAAACTTTACGTAATTTACCCACATGCCGGCATACATCACATCCATTGGTACCGCTGTTCCATCTTTCCGTGCTCCACAGAAATATTTCATGGAATTTATGCTAAGTCACCTAACCCTGACTCCGAGAAAAAAAAGGGAGCTGAGCATTTTATATCGGGCCAGTGGTATACACTTCAGGCACAGTGTGATGGCTGAATATCAGGATGAGATTCAATTTTTTCCAGAAGAAGGTGCTACCAAACCATATCCAACCGTTAGCTCTAGAATGGAAATATACCACCGTGAATCCCTCAAGTTGGGTGTAGAAGCTGCAAATAAGTGTTTGTCACAAGTTAAAGTTGACCATAAGGAAATTACTCACCTGATAACAGTTAGCTGTACTGGGATGCGGGCGCCAGGCAATGACATTGCTTTAATTGAGGAATTGGATCTCAACCACCATGTAGAAAGAACAGCCATAAATTTTATGGGTTGTTACGGAAGTTTTAATGCATTAAAGTTGGCGAATCATATTATTGGGAATCAACCTGAGTCCAAAGTGCTCATCGTTTCAGTGGAATTATGTACGCTTCATTTACAAAACCTGGCGGATACGGATAATCTTTTGGCCAATTCCCTGTTTAGCGATGGTTCAGGAGCTGTTTTGGTGGAAAGTGAGCCAGGTAACAAGGGATTTGAAATGGTGAACTTCCACAGCGATTTATCTTTAGCCTCTAAAAAGGAAATGGAATGGGATATCAGTGAATCTGGTTTTCTGATGACCCTTTCTGTAAACATCCCCAGCATTATTAAGAAAGAGATTAAAGGGCTTACCGATAAGTTGTTGGATAAGATCCAGCTTGGCTTGGACGAGATTGATTACTACGCGATACATCCGGGAGGGAGAAGAATATTGGAAGTCATTCGGGAAGAGTTGGGCTTTGAAGAGGTACAGAATCGTTTTGCTTATCATGTCTTAAAAAACTATGGGAATATGTCTTCCAGCACCATACTTTTTGTTTTAAATGAAGTGCTGCAGCAAGTGGGTAAAAAGGATGACCAAAAGAATGTGTTATCATTTGCTTTCGGACCTGGGTTAACCATGGAAAGTGCGTTATTCAGAATTGCAGCCAAATGAAAAAAGGCCGAAGCACTGAACAGGAATTGATGGATGACCTCCATTTTGATGGCAAGGATCTGAAGTCGACCCTGGAGGAGCTGGATTTCATCAACTTTTGGTTGGGTGGACAAAGTATTTCAGTGAAGTTGATGAAGCAGCTGATGAGTCAATATAAGGTTGCATCTTTTGTTGATCTGGGATGTGGGAGTGGTCATTTACTGCGCGTTTTAGAGAACAAATATGGCGAGGTCAGGTTCACTGGAATTGATGCCAACCCTCACATTATTGACTATGCAAAAGCCAGGTATGCGGGTATAAACTTCGAATGTCAGAATATTTTTGATCAGAAATTTTCTACCACTAAATATGATGTGATTCATTGCTGTCTATTCCTTCACCATTTTACCAGTGAGCAGCTGGTACAACTGTTCAAATCTTTTAAGCACCAAGCTCAGGTAGCAATCCTGGTCAATGACTTACATCGGCACCCAATCGCCTATTGGTCCATTGCATTATTAACCGCATTGTTTTCAAAATCTAAGCTTGTTAGACATGACGCTAAACTGTCTGTGTCCAGGGGTTTTAAGCGCATAGAGGTTCATCAAATAATGAAAGGAGCAGGTATCCAAAATTATCAGTTGAAATGGAAGTGGGCATTTAGATGGGAGCTGATAATTTACACATAATTCGTTTTCGTTTTTCCTATCTTCATAGGGCCAGATTTCTACCAGTAGAAATATTGTTTAATTTTAGGTTGACCTAAATAACATCGCCATGAAAAGGCTTATCCTCTTTTACGCCTCTTTTCTTTGTTTTTCTATTACCTCCTTTGGTCAATATGTATTTGATAGCAAAAAAGCTGAAAAAACATACAATCGAATGGAGGAGTATTATGCTGAAGGGGATTATGGAGCTATTCTGGACAATGAAGAAACTTATCTGAAACTTTTTGGAGACAAAAATGACACGCTGAATGCACTGGTAAATTCCCTACTTGGAGAGGCCTATATGTATTGGGATGGAGATTTGGAGAAGAGCTTGAAGTACTATGAGAAAGAGTATGAGATACGTCAGCAGGTCTCTGGAATCGAAGGAAATGATTTGAGCAATGTCATTTTTACCTTAGGGTATTTATATGATGAACTTGGCCAATATGACCAGGCGGAGATTCTTTATCGTCAGTTGTTGGAATTGGAGGAGGAGCGTGTTGGCAAAGAAAGTGAGGATTATTACCTCACAGCTTATGCCCTGATAGATCACTACATTTATACCGAAGATCCTGAAAAGGGTATCGAATTAGTAAAGGAGCTGGAACGCCTTGTGGATAAGGGAAGTTTCGAAGATGCGATGGTATCAAAGGGGAAAGGAGACCTGCTACAGATATCAGGATCCTATAAGAAAGCAGAAAAGGAATTGGTGAAGGCCATCCAAATCCTTCAAGAAGAAGGGTTATATGCTTCCATAGAATATATCGCAGTGCTGAATAGCCTCGGTGGTCTTTATACTGGAATAAGCAAAATACCTGAGTCAGAAGAGGTTTATCAGGAGGCCCTTACGATTTTGTCAAGAATTCCGGGAGACAATACGGATTACGAAATGGCTATTAACTCCAATCTTGCTAGGGTATACACCGCACTTGCAAGCTATGAGCAGGCAGAGTCTATTTTTAAGGAAAACATGAAGTTGGATAAGGAATTGTATGGTGAAAATTCGTTCTTCTATGCATTGGATGCCTATAACCTGGGATTGAATCATTTATATGCGGGAGCCTATACACAAGCTGAAAGGTATCACTACATCGCGCTGGACATATTTAAGGATATCGTTGGAGAAGAAAGTATAGACTATGCAAGGGTTTTAAATAATCTTACACTGCTGTATACCAGAACGAGAGAATTAGAACTGGCAAAGGAGTATGGTCAACAAGCCATCGATGCCTTTGCGGTTTCAGCCGGACCGGATCACCCACAAACTTCCTTTGCAAATTATAACCTGGCAGATGCATATTTTACTGAAGGCGATATTGTAAGTGCCGGAAGATTGCACTTAAAAGCCCTAAACATCAGAAAGAGAACGCTTGGTGTTGATCATCCGGTATATGCTAAAAGCACACAAAAATTAGCCGTCCTTAGCTGGGCAAGTAATGATCTGAAGCAGGCGATTTCTTATTATGAGGAGACATTTGATAATTATTTCAATCAGATCAATCAGGTTTTCCCCATTCTAAGTGAAGAAGAAAAAACAAAATTCTACTACAATAATCTGAAACCATCTTTCGAACAGTACAATGCCTTTATTGTCAAATCAAGTTTGGAGGATAAGTCCCTGATAGGAAATATGTATGACTATCAGCTCGCCATTAAAGGGTTGATTTTTTATGCTTCAAACAAGGTTCGGGATGCTATTCTTAATAGTGGAGATTCACTATTATTTAACAAATATGAGCAATGGCTTGAAATGAAAGAACAGACCGCCAAGCTATTAGGAGCGACTGATCTTTCTATAAGCTTGAGAAATAGGAAGATAGATTCACTATCCGAGATTTCGAATGAATTGGAGAGGGTCCTTAGCCAGGAATCGGGTGCCTTTAATGAGACATTTCTCAGAAAAAGACTTACCTGGAAAGATGTTCAGAAGAAATTGCAACCAGGTGAAGCTGCTGTTGAAGTAATTCGATTTAGAGATTTTGTGCCGGATTCAGCAGGGGTATTTACCGATGAGGTATTCTATGCTGCTTTGATTGTTACTCCTGACACAAAAGACCAACCGGAGATGGTCCTTATGAGAAATGGCAAGTTGATGGAAACGCGATTTTTGGCCAATTATAGAAATGCCATTAAGTATAAAGTAGAGGAGAATATCTCCTACCGATTGTTCTGGAGACCCATTGCTAATAAACTTGAAGGTATTCGTAAGATCTATTTTTCTCCAGACGGAGTATTTAATCAAATCAGTATATATACCCTGAAAAATCCGGATTCAAAAAATTATCTCATTGATGAATTAGAAATCAAGTTGGTCACGAATACCAAGGATTTAATAATTGTTAATAGGAATAATGATAAAAAGGGCGCCAGTTATTTGTTTGGGTATCCAAATTATAACATGGGAACCCTTGAAGAGCAACCTCAGGGAAAAGAAAATAATGAACAAGGGGAGCGAGGAGCAAATGGACCTGATCCTGGTCTAAAGGTAGAAGACCTAACAAGAGGTGGATCTATACCCAGAGGTTTGAGGGGTAATTTGTTGAGGTACATGACCACCAATAATTTGCTGGCTCTTCTGCCGGGGACTCAGGTGGAAGTAAGTAAAATAGACAGCCTCTATCAACATTTGTCGAAAGAGGCTTTTATCTATACCAGCAATGATGCGCTTGAAGATAATATTAAAAAAGTAAGGTCTCCAGAGGTCTTGCACATTGCTACCCATGGTTTTTTCCTTGAAAACACGGAAAGTGATCAATTAGTTGATGAATACATTGAAAACCCATTGTTGAGGTCTGGTTTGATACTGGCGGGAGCAAATAGTTACATTGCAACAGGTCAAATATCTGATAAAATGAGATTGTCTGACGATGGCATACTCACCGCTTATGAAGCAATGAACCTGAAACTTGATGGGACTGATCTTGTGGTGTTATCAGCTTGTGAGACAGGATTGGGTGTAGTAAAAAATGGTGAAGGTGTCTATGGGATGCAACGCGCATTTCAGGTGGCAGGAGCAGATGCAATTATCATGTCCATGTGGACGGTGGATGATGCCGCTACACAGGAGCTGATGACCAATTTCTATCAGGAATGGTTAGGAGGTAAGGATAAACAGGAGTCTTTTATTCTGGCTCAGAAAAAGCTCAAAGAGCGATGGAAAGCTCCTTACTACTGGGGCGCTTTTGTGATGATAGGAGGATAAGAAATATTTTTTGAATTAATCTCTGACATTTCTTCTGTTCCCAATTTTTACATGAATTAACTTTACCTCTAATGAGTGAAGAAAAAAAATTATTCCTTCTAGATGCCATGGCACTCATCTATCGAGCGCATTTTGGCATGAGTAGAAACCCAAACCCAATCATGAATTCCAAAGGGATCAATACCGGTTCCATTATGGGGTTTACCAATACCTTTTTGGAGATACTCAAGAAAGAGAAGCCCAGTCATATTGGAGTGGCTTTTGATACGAATGCTCCTACTTTTCGTCACATAGAATACAAGGAATATAAAGCTACCCGTGAATCACAACCGGAAGAAATTCAGGTCGCCATTCCGTACTGTAAGAAGCTCCTGGAAGGATTTAATATTCCTATTCTGGAAAAAGATGGTTTCGAAGCGGATGATTTAATTGGGACATTGGCTAAGAAAGCTGCCAGGAAAGGTTACACCGTTTATATGATGACTCCTGACAAAGACTTCGCGCAGTTGGTAGAGGAAAAAATCTTTCTATATAAACCTGCATACATGGGGAATTCAGTAGACATACTCGGAATTCCTGAAGTATTGAAAAAGTTTGACATTGATGAAGTGGACCAGGTTAGGGATGTACTGGGCTTGAAGGGGGATTCAGTTGATAATATTCCTGGCATACCTGGAGTAGGAGATAAGACAGCTTCTAAGTTATTGAAAGAATATGGTTCAGTAGAAAATATTGTGAGCCATGTCGATGAGTTAAAAGGGTCATTAAAGTTGAAAGTTGAAGAATTTGGCGAGCAGGGCATCTTCTCGAAAAAACTGGCGACGATCAACATTGATTCTCCTGTAGCATTTGATGAAGAGGCCTTGAGAAGCAAAGATCCGGATCGGGATTTACTTGGACCACTATTTGAAGAGTTGGAATTTCGCACCATATCCAAGCGAGTCTTTGGCGATGAGACTGCCGAAAAGCCTTCTGCACAGTTGGGTTTATTTGGAGATCAGGAGACGAATTCAAACACCCTGATCCAAAAGGATACTTTAGACGAAACCAAACATCAATATCACCTGATTAAGGATGAGGATGGGCGTAAAAAGCTCATTCAAAAGTTAAGCGCAGAAAAGCTATTTTGTTTTGATACAGAGACCACAAGTCTGGAGACCAAAGAAGCGGACCTTGTGGGTATTTCTTTCAGCATCCGAAAGCATGAGGCTTACTATGTATGTTTTCCACAGGGATTTGAAGCGATCAAAACCCTCATAGAAGAATTTCGCGGATTGTTTGAAAATGAATCTATTGAGAAAGTCGGCCAAAACCTTAAATATGATATTCAGATTCTGAAAAACTATGGTATCGAAGTAAAGGGGAAAATCTTTGACACGATGCTTGCGCACTATCTTATTGATCCTGAAACCGGCCATAGCATGGATGTTATGGCGGAGAATTATTTGAATTATAAACCTATTTCATTTTCGGAATTAGCAGGCAAGGGGAAGAGTCAAAAGAAAATCTCTGAGCTGGATATTGAAGAAGTAAAGGAATATGCCTGTGAGGATGCAGACATTACCCTACAACTAAAGGATAAACTTGAACCCGAAATCAAAAAGTTAAAGCTTGAAAAACTTTTACATGAAGTAGAGGAGCCTTTATCGTTCGTGCTCGCAGACATGGAATATGAAGGGGTTAGTATTGATGAATCAGCGTTGAGTGAGATGTCTGAATCGCTGGAAAAAGCCAGTAAAGAGACCCAAAAGTTAATCTATGAGATAGCAGGCGAATCTTTCAATATTGGTTCTCCAAAGCAATTGGGAGAGATACTTTTTGATAAACTCAAGCTTGCCGAGAAGCCCAAGAAGACCAAAACAGGTCAATACGCTACTGGGGAAGACATCCTTTCTAAAATGGCAGCTGAACATGAGATTGCCGCAAAAATTCTTGACTTCAGAGAATATCAAAAGTTAAAATCTACCTATGTAGATGCCTTGCCGAAGATGGTAAGTAAGGTTGATAAAAAGATTCATACCGATTATCGGCAAACCATTGCTGCCACTGGGAGATTAAGTTCCAATAATCCTAACCTTCAAAATATTCCAATACGTACGGAGAAAGGTCGGGAAATCAGAAAGGCATTTATACCTAGTAAAGATCGTTTGTTAGTTTCTGCTGACTACTCGCAAATTGAGTTAAGGATCATGGCCTCTTTTTCAAAGGACAAAAGCATGATAGATGCTTTTAGGAATGGGGTTGACATTCATTCTAATACTGCCAGCAAAGTATTTAAGGTTCCATTGGAGGAGGTAGACGCTACAATGAGGAGGAAAGCCAAGGAGGTAAACTTCGGAATCATCTATGGGATTTCTGCTTTTGGGCTATCTCAAAACCTAAATATCCCGAGGTCAGAGGCCAGTGAAATCATTGAGGCCTATTTCAAGGAATTTCCATCAGTGAAGGATTACATGGATTCAATTGTTGAAAAGGCGAGAAAGCAGGAATATGTGGAAACGATACTGGGAAGGAGGCGTTATCTTCAGAATATCAATTCCAGAAATTTTACCATGCGGGGATTTGCCGAAAGAAACGCTATCAACGCTCCGATTCAGGGAAGTGCTGCTGATATGATCAAGCTGGCCATGATTAGGATTCATCATTGGATGAAAGCGGAAAATTTGAAATCCAAGATGATTATGCAGGTGCATGATGAATTGGTATTTGATGTTGATAAAGAAGAATTAGAGATTCTTAAAGACAATGTTTCAACATTTATGAAAAATGCCATTGAACTAGACGTGCCTATGGAAGTAGGCATAGGTCATGGCGCGAACTGGTTAGAAGCACATTAATAACTATGGAATCAATACCTACCTTATCAGATATAAAACGGGCGCATCAAAGAATTCAACAATACGTGCTTCGCACACCTGTTCTTACTTCCAGCTCTCTTGACGAGATGACTGGAGCCAAGATATTTTTTAAGTGCGAAAATTTTCAAAAGGTCGGCTCATTTAAGATGCGTGGAGCCTCCAACATGATTTTTGGCTTTAGGCCTGAAGAGCGTGAAAATGGATTTGCTACTCACTCTTCCGGGAATCATGCGCAGGCGGTTGCATTGGCTTCCAAGCTTGCTGGATCCAAAGCCTTTGTGGTTATGCCACGGGGCTCGACCAAGGTGAAGATCAATGCAGTTAAGGAGTATGGAGCGGAAATCATCTATTGTGATTCAAATGATCAGTCAAGGCAGGAGACCTGTGACAAAGTAATCGGGAATACGGGGGCAATCTTTGTGCATCCGTTTGATGACTATCGCATCATTGCTGGTCAGGCTACTGCAGCGAAAGAGTTCATTGAAGAAATTGAAGACTTGGATATCATCATGACTCCTGTGGGCGGAGGTGGCCTTTCCGCAGGGACAGCACTTGCTGCCAAATATTTGGATCCGACCATGGAAGTTATCCTTGGGGAGCCGGAGAATGTTGACGACACGTTTAGATCAATGAGCAAAGGAAAGGTACAGCCAGTAAATGGCACTGAAACTATTGCTGATGGGTTAAAAACCAGGATTGGAGACAAGAATTTTGAAATCATCCATGAAAATGTCAAGGAGGTAATCACAGTCAGTGAACAGCAAATTGTCAATGCCATGCTCATGGTTTGGGAACGGATGAAAATTATCGTAGAGCCCTCATCCGTTGTGCCGCTTGCTGCAGTTTTAAAAAACAAGAAAAAGTTTATTAATAAGCGTATTGGGATTATTTTCACGGGTGGGAACGTGGATCTGGGAAGTTTGCCCTTTTCCTGAAGTTAAATAGTCACTTGTGAAGAAGAAAATATTCGTAGTAGCAAATCCGGGAGCTGGCCAAAAGAAAATTGAAGAGGTATTGCGCGAATTAGTGGACTATGCGGGCGCAAAAAATTATGACTATGATGTTTTCTTAACCACGAAAAACAGAAATGCTACTAAAGCAATTCAGGAAAATTTTGAGGGGAGCCATTCAGACCTTGTAATCCTGGGTGGAGATGGCACTATCAATGAAGCCATTAATGGACTTAATTTTGATCGTCCTGTTGGGGTTGTCCCATGTGGATCAGCCAATGACTTTTGTAAAAACATTAAAATTGGAAAGACGATTGAAGAGCAGATCCAAACTGCGATCAACGGGAAAAAGATAGAGATAGATTTGGGAGTCTGTAATGACAAGAAATTCATCAATGGAGTTGGAATTGGTTTTGACGGACAAATTGTGTCAGATATATTGAATTCACGGAGGAATCTAACAGGTCCGATTAAGTATTATTATCATGTAATACGCATACTTGCTGCTTACCAATCCAAATTGACATCCTATGAGTTCAACAACGTTAAAGAGGAGAAGAAATTACTCCTGATGACAATCGCTAACGGAACTACTTTTGGCGGTGGGTTTAAGTTGACCCCATCAGCGAAAATGGATGACGGTTTATTAGATGTTTGTCTCATTGAAGCGATTAACCCCTTACTGAGGTTCTTATATGTACCTCGACTCCAGTCTGGATCCCATGTTAAGCTTAAGCAAGTAAGCACTCATCAGACAAGTGAAGTCAGAATTGGTTATCAACCCTTGCTAAATGCCCACATGGATGGAGAGTATATTGGTCAACCGCCTTTTCTGATCAAAGCACTTCCTAAA
Source organism: Marinoscillum sp. (assembly GCA_043554545.1). Classification (GTDB taxonomy): domain Bacteria; phylum Bacteroidota; class Bacteroidia; order Cytophagales; family Cyclobacteriaceae; genus UBA7330. The sequence goes on from CP121337.1 coordinate 4,503,546, forward strand.
GCATTGACGATTCGTGCAAAATCAATGCTTGCCTGAGGTTTTCCACATTTTCAGAAAATAATACCCTATAGCGAAACTTATAAGTAAGAGGGAAATGAACTGTGAATGAGACAGGATTCCTTCTATGACATAGCCTCTTCGAACATCACCCCTAAATATTTCGATAATACTTCTTCCGGAAGCATAAAGAATGACATAGAGGAAAAAAAGCTTGCCTGTTAGTCTTTCATGTCTTTTGAGCATCCAAAGCAGCACTAAAATACTTCCAATCAATGTAGCTTCATAAAGCTGTGTTGGATGTAAGGCGGTATGTAAAGGCTCCGCCTGTGCCTGAGGGTCTGTAAATGTAATGCCCCAAAAACTGTCTGTTGGCACGCCGTAGCAACAACCTGCAAAAAAGCACCCGAGCCTTCCACAGAAATGGATGATGCATGCAGTAATAGCGATCCGATCCATCATTGGCCAGACCGGCCATTTCTCCTTTCGGAAATACCAGATAGTTGCAGGAAGGGCAAATAGGAGCGATCCATAGAAGACAAACCCTGTCCGAAAGTTTTTGAACATATTCGATAAAGGACTGAAGTAATAGCCAGGCGCCTCCAGATAGAAAAATAACTTTCCACCAATAAATGCCGAAAGAATGATAATAATGGCAAGGTTTTGAATTTTATCTCGGTCGATGCCCAAATCCCTTTTCACGGTCACAGACATGTAGAGGTAACCTAATACGGCACCAGTCATGATCATAAAACCATAGGTGTGTACAGTAAAACTTCCGATTGAAAAGAGTTCCGGATGCATGAGGTAAATTTATATCATGTAAACAGCAACCACTATTTAAAAGGATTATTTTCTGCTTTTTGGCTGCTGTCATATACCCTGATGGCAATCACATCTGCTTCCGCTGTTATGATGCCATCGACAATGACCTTACAAGTCAGGGTGATTTTCCGGTTTTTTACCTCGGTAACTGCTGCCCTTAGTTCTATCGGCTTGTTATTGGGAGTAGGCTTTAAATATTTGATAGTAAGTGTCCCTGTTGCATATCGATAGACAGGTTCAGAATCTAACGAACGCTTTTCGCTTTTGTAGGCATGCGCCATCGCTGTCCCCATACAATGACAATCTGCTATCGTAGCTAAGATGCCGCCGTTTAACAGGTTTGGCCAGCCCTGGTACTTCTTTTCGGAGGACCAATGACAAACTGATTCATCACCTTCCCAATAACTTTTGATTTGTAGTCCTTCATCATGTTGCGTGCCGCAGCCGAAACAAATGTTTTCGGGCATATGGTCCTGGAAATAGGTTACATTCTCCATAATATTTGTTAGTTTGTTTGCAAAGGAATATAAAATGATTCACGTTTTAGATCTAAATTTTTTAGGGTTCAATGAAGCCATCGCTGCTTTCCTCATTGAATCAACTGATGGGCCGATCTTGATAGAAACAGGTCCTCATTCAACTTATAAGCATTTGACTGGCCAGGTAAAAAATGCTGGTTTTGATATTAAAGATATTAAGCACGTATTGCTTACCCACATTCACCTGGACCATGCAGGGGCAGCCTGGGCATTAGCCAGGAATGGAGCAAAAATCTATGTGCATCCTTTTGGTGCGGGACATCTGGAGCATCCGTTTAAGCTGATGGAATCAGCGAGGAGGATCTATCAGGAAAGGATGGATGAACTATGGGGTGAAATGAATGATATCTCAAAAGAGCAAATAGTGACCCCAGATGATAAGGAAGTATTGCAACTTGGTGGTGTTGAGTTTCACGCACTATATACCCCGGGTCACGCCAAGCATCACATTGCGTGGAAAATGGGAGGAGCATTATTTTCAGGAGATGTAGCAGGGGTGAAAATAGGCAATGGCCCTGTGGTTCCGCCATGCCCACCGCCAGATATTAACCTGGAGGATTGGAACCATTCGATTGACCGTATTCTGGAAAGTAAAGTGGATCAAATTTACCTGACTCATTTTGGTCAGATTACAGATTTGGATTCACACTTTGACCAACTTCGGACCATGCTCAATGATTGGGGTGAATGGGTAAGGAAAAACTGGGAATCTGGAATGTCTATTGAAGAAATGACACCAAAGTTCTCTGCATATACGGAGCAGCAGTTGAGGGATTTGGGCGTAGATGATATTGGTGTCAAGCAATATGAAGCAGCTAATCCATCCTGGATGAGCGTGGCAGGGTTGGTCAGGTACTGGAAGAAAAAGAGCGAGGCTTAGTCTGAACATTTCTGTTTGCATCACGTTGTGTGTACATACATATATTTAAGATGAGACAAATAAAAAATATTCATGGTTCGGTTTATGCACCGATAGCAGATTTGGAGACCTACCGCCCTATGCCTACTAGCGGGATTGAGCATTTAGATCCTTTCTTATTTTTGAATCACCATGGACCACAAACCTACGGACCTAACAACAATGGGCTACCATTTGGCCCACATCCTCACCGTGGTTTTGAGACGCTGACCTATATCTTTAAGGGAGACATTACGCATTGGGATTCGAGTGGTTCGAAGAGTGTGATTACGGAAGGCGGTGTGCAATGGATGACTGCTGGGAGTGGACTTATTCACTCTGAAATATCTTCTGAACAGTTTAAAAAGGAGGGAGGAGAGGAAGAAGTAATTCAATTGTGGCTTAACCTACCTGCAAAACATAAAATGACGGCTCCAAAGTATCATGGGTTATCCAAAGACGAGCTTAAGCATATCGTTGAAGATGGAGGAAAAGTGTTTGTACACCTGATCTCCGGAGACTGGAAGGAAACGAAAGGTCCTCATGAATCGATTAGTGGGCTCACCATGACCAGTATTGATATGAAAGCAGGATCATCCCTTGACATGGAGGTTCCAGATGAACACCAGGTTTTATTCTACGTGGTCCATGGCCAGGTTGAAGTGAATGATAAGCAAGCAAAAACGCATGACCTGGTTGAGTTTGAGTTGAGCTCAGGGAATCTGAAAGTAGTTGCAGAGGATGATTCGCGTTTGATTTTCGGACACGGAGAGCCATTCAATGAACCCATTGTTGCTCATGGGCCTTTTGTCATGAATTCACAGGAAGAAATCAGGGAAGCTTTTCAGGATTATCAGTCAGGTAGGATGGGGAGTTGGGCATAAAACCAGCCATTATTTAAGATTAACTGCTCAAGACAGTAAACACATATTTTTAAGTGGACTTTGGGTTTTTATGCCAAAACAGTTATCACCAATCTCCTTGAACCACCCCTATCTCTGTGTTCGCACAGGTAAATCCCCTGCCAGGTCCCCAGGTTGAAGCGGCCATTTGTGATAGGAACTGATACGGATGAACCCAATAGACTGGCTTTGAGGTGCGCAGGCATGTCATCAGGTCCTTCGTAATTATGCAAATAGTAAGGGGCATCCTCTGGAATCATTTGGTTGAAATGTGATTCGAAATCCTGTCTGACTGTCGGGTCTGCATTTTCATTTACAGTTAAGGAAGCAGAAGTATGCTGAATAAACACATGACAAATCCCTGCCTTTATTTCCTTTATTTGAGGAATGTTGCGTAGGATTTCACTGGTGATCAGATGAAACCCTCTTGGATAGGGACTTAACGATATTTCTTGTTGAAACGCAGGCATTACTTTACATATTCAAAGGCCCCGATATCAGGAATAGTATTTCGCTTACGACCTTTAAGATCAATATTGAAACCTTCCTCAGAGCCCTTATCGACTGCAAAGGAGAGGGAATCCAACTGATAATCAAAGGAAAGAGGATTCTTAAAACCCGGAAAATTATCCTCGACAGAGGTATAATTATTCGGGATGGTTCCTAGAGATCTGATAATATTAGCAGATAAACTCACCACATTTTCGGCTCCGCCACCTGTGTTTATGAGTAATTCTATTTCTCCTGCACCCCAAACAATACTATTGGTTAGGGTGATGTCCAAAGGTTCTATGATGGGATCAGTTCCATCGTCTAGATTATCTGAAAATATCATTGCAGGGTCATCACTAAGGGAAAAGTTTGGAAAATTGGATAAAGTACAATGAATGTATTCATAGGTTCCACCAGCCAGATTGGCTATCAGTGAGGATCCACAATTGTGAATCAAAGTATTTTCTACATGTAGATCAGAGGTAAAAGCTAATAGACCATATCTGGACATGTGACGAATGATTGTGTTGCTGATTGTCAGGTCAAAATCCATATTGTCATCAGGAGTTCCGATATATATACCTGAGATGGCATTCTCAATAATGGCATACTTTATTTGACTGGCTTTACTTTGGGGATAAAAAATGATTCCAGCCCCAATAGAAGGATTTCCCCATTGACCGGGCGCCACAAGGTAATTTTCATCAAATCTTGTATTTCTAAAGGTTACAAATTCATTGGAGTCGCCTTCCACAATTAATGTACCAGCCACGTGTAGTGCGGCATTGCTATTGAACAATAAACGGACTCCTTTTTCGATACGCAATGTGCAGTTAGGCTGAACCAAAAGGGAGTCATAAATGACATATGGCCTCAGGGAATTCCAGGTGGCGTCACAAACATCACTATCCGTAATATAATTGGCATCCTGACCCCAGGAAATGAGGTTTACATACGTAGTATTGCTATTCCACTCAATGATCACTGAATCTTTAACCAGATAAGGAAGCTCCTCATCCATAGGGTCTATTTCTGCATCAACCAATACCAGGACACTATCTCCTCCGTTTACAATTTCACCAGAAATAGAAGGGCCTTCCTTACCATTAGCAAAAATTCTGTAATCAGAGTTATTACCAAGACCTAGATGGATTTCATCAATTCTTACCGCATTCGTGCCAGGATTCACAATCCTGAATCTTTTTGTAAGACTAAGTTTTTCTGTTAGCAACGTATCAAAGAGAATGGTATCACTGCTCACCCTCAAAAATGCAGAAGGTGAATTAGATATAATCTCTTCCTCTGGCTGGCATGCAGCCAACATTATTAGTATGAGTAGATGATATCCGGAGACTTTGAGGAGCTGCATTAGTTGTAAAACGGATATATTATCATTTTTATTCCGTCGCCCGTTCTTTTAATTTCTCTGTGTTTTCAGCTATTCTTAGCTGTTCGATAAACTCACCAAGGTCGCCGTTCATGACCGTGGGTAGGTTATGAACAGAAAAATTGATCCTATGATCAGTCACCCTTCCCTGTGGGTAGTTGTAGGTACGGATCTTGTCTGACCGGTCGCCCGATCCGACCATTGACTTTCTTTGAGCACTGATGGCATCGTTATGCTTTTTCAGTTCGAGGTCATACAACCTGGAACGCAATACTTTTAATGCCTTGTCGAAGTTGGCGTGTTGCGATCGACCATCCTGACACTCTACCACTAACCCTGAAGGGTGGTGTGTCAGTCTGACTGCAGACTCTGTCTTATTTATATGTTGTCCACCTGCACCAGAGGCTCGGAAGGTGTCTCGACGAACATCTGCCATATTGATTTCCACATCTACCTCCTCTGCTTCCGGTAAAATAGCGACCGTAGCAGCTGATGTGTGAACACGGCCCTGAGATTCTGTGGCCGGAACTCTTTGTACTCGATGAACTCCAGACTCAAATTTTAATTTGGCATAGACATCTTCACCATTTACGGAAGTGACAATTTCCTTATAGCCACCGGTAGAGCCTTCACTGAAGTTAAGGACTGAAAATTCCCACTTCTGACTTTCAGCATATAGCTTATACATTCTGAAAAGGTCTCCAACAAATAGGGAGGCTTCATCTCCACCTGTTCCAGCCCGGATTTCCAGGATTACATTTCGACTATCATTTGGATCCTTGGGGATCAGCATCCATTTGAGTTCTTCTTCAAGGGATTCTACTTTGGGTGTGAGTTCATCAATCTCCCCTTTAGCCATCTCTCTGAACTCGGGGTCTTTTTCTTTGATCAATACCTCTTTGGCATTGGTAAGGTTATCATTGGCAAGTTTGTACTCATCAAACTTGATGACGATCTTTTCCAGATCACGATACTCTTTGTTGAGTTTAGTGTACTTATCCATGTCAGTCATGGCATCTGGCTGTACAATCAGTTGACCTACTTCTTCAAACCTTCTCTTTATCTCCTCAAGTTTCTCAATCATCTGCTGTAACTTTAATGAGACAAAACTAACGAACCCGTGAGATATTTTATGAATGAAATGATTAAGGGCCTATCATTCTCTGTTTTAATCATGCTGGCAGCGGCTTGTTCTCCGGATCAAAAACAAGATACCAGTGGTGTAAGAGAGGAGATGAAAAGTCGTGAGTTGGTTAGGGCGACGGATGCTGAGATCATGGCTAAGGGAAATGATTTAGGAAAGGAAATAGTAAAAATTTCTCAGAACACCCTGCAGCAAGCCCTGTTGAAGGCGATAGAAGAAGATGGATTAGTAGGCGCTGTAGATTACTGCAATGCCAATGCATATGACCTGGTAAAAGGGCTGGAAGATAGTCTGCAGGTGGAAATTAAACGAGTAAGCAGGAGGCCAAGGAATCCAATGGATACCCCTGACTCTCTGGAACAATTAATTTTGGAAGCGTATGCTTATGATTTTTCGCCTACAAATGCTGTCAATCAACTTCAGGAGCGTGATGACCGTACCTTAATATTTACACAGCCTATTGCCATTGCCAATGGATTGTGTTTGAACTGTCATGGCACTCCTAAAGAAGAAATAACAGATGAAGTCATGGTCGCCATTAAATCAAAATACCCCAATGATGTTGCAACAGGATACTCATTAGGTCAGCTCAGAGGAATGTGGAGCATAAAAATTCCAAAAAAGACGGTAGTGAACCGGCTTTGATTCTTTGTCATACTAGCTACAGGTCGTATGTCCGCAATTCTTACATTTTAGGCAGCCCTCTTCATAAATCAGTCCATTTTCGTCTTGGCAACTTGGACACATTTGGTCTTTGCTGACCGTACCATCTGGAATAAAAATCTTCAATGCCCGGTTCACGCCGTTTTTCCAGGTATTGATATAGTCTTCTTCCAGGTTTAAGTGGTCTATCAGTTTTACCACCTCTGTTAGGGGCATTTGATATCTTAAAATTCCAGATATGAGTTTAGCGTAGTTCCAATACTCTTTATCAAAACTTCTTGAAAGTCCCTCAATGGTTACACGATAGCCTTGCCGGTCCAGAAACCTAAAGTCATAACGACTTCTTTTTTGCTGATCATTCTGTTTGATAATCCAGCCCTCTTCTACCCAATGGGGTAACGCAAAAGCATCTTCTGCCTTACCTGTGAAGATTTCATAAGGTTTATCGTTAAGTAGGCCAACAAATGCCATCCAGCTTTCATGTTCGTTTTGGAAGCGTATGACCTTCGCACCAAGTGCTTCTGGTCTCAAAGGAGCAGACTCATCTCCTGTGGTTTTTATGGAATCTTTATCTGATCCTACCAAAACACCAGCTCGTGATCCTGCTCTATAAACGGTTAGCCCTTTCAACCCTTTTTCCCAGGCGCGGAGATAAATTTTATTAACCAGGTCTGGGGCGACTTCTTCCGGCAGGTTAATGGTAGAGCTAATGGAGTGAGTCACATATTTTTGGATGACAGCCTGTATTTCAATCCGCTGGTCCCAATTGATTTCATTTGCGGTAGCCTGATGATAGGGACTTTCTTCTACTTTTTTGTCAGGATACATTTCCATCCATTGTTTCAATTTTGGGTGGAATACTTCAAACTCTTCCCAGTAGTCACCAAGGTCATCCTTGATCAGTTTTCTATTTTTATTGGAATCATCTGTTTGGTCGCTAGCCTTACGTTTCCTTGTATAGGAGAGCATGAAAACAGGCTCAATGCCTGAGGAGGTCTGTGCCATCATACTTACAGTTCCAGTAGGTGCAACAGTGCTTATAGAGATATTCCTCCTTCCATATTTCATCATCCTGGAGCAAGTTTCTGGCAAGACCTGTTCCATGTGCTGGATAAACTTTGATGTCTGTTCTATTTTAGGGTCGAAGGCCTCGAAAGACCCCCGTTCTATTGCCAGATCAATGGAACTATCAAATTCGGCTTCACATTTTTTCTTCATGATCCTATCTATCATGTGGATGGCCTTGCTGGTATCAAACTTTAGGTTGAGTGCTGCCATAGCATCTGCCAGACCGGTAAATCCAAGTCCTGTCCTCCGTCCCTTGGCACCATTTTCTTTTAGCATTTCCCATGTTTTTCGTTCTGTGGATTTGATCAGATCTGGTTCCGGGTCAGCGTCAATTTTTTGGATGATTCGTTCAATGGCAAGGAGCTCTAAATCTACTAAATCATCCATCAGACGCTGGGCTTCATAGGTGATTTGATAGAACTTTTCGAAATCAAAAGAGGCCTCTGAAGTAAAAGGTTGATAAACGAAACTAAAGAGATTCAATGCCATCAACCTGCAGGAATCATTTCCTTGCATGGCAATTTCAGAACATGGATTGGTTGATTCATTTTCAAACTCCGGATATACGGAAGAAGTAGAGTACTCATGTTGATGATCCCAGTAAATGATTCCAGGTTCGGCCGTTTTATGAGCTGATTGGATAATTAATGACCATAGCTCTCCTGCTCTCACTTTTTTGGTAACCAGGGGGTTCTTTGAATCAATAGGCCAACGCAGCATAAATTCCTTGTCTTCTTTTACTGCTTGCATAAACTCGTTTGACAGTTTTACAGAAATATTGGCACCGGTGACTTTCGTTAAATCCTGCTTAGCAGTAATAAACCGCTCTACATCCGGGTGTGCAATATCCATGGTGAGCATAAGGGCTCCCCTTCGGCCATTTTGACTTACCTCTCTGGTAGTATTGCTAAAACGTTCCATGAAGGAGACTACTCCACTGGATGTTCCGGCCGCATTCTTTACGGTTGTACCTTGAGGCCGAAGGGTGGATATATCAAATCCAACACCGCACCTTCTTTTGCATAGTTGTGCCAGTTGCTGGTCCGTAAACATAATCCCACCATAAGAGTCAACCGGAGCTTTTATCACCACACAATTTGACAAGGAGGAAATGGAATTGCGATTCCCTAACATAGCCATTACGCTGCCTTGGGGAATCACATATTTAAAATCTTTGAAGAGGTTATAGATAACATCTTCTGTAAGTGCTTTCCTTTTGCGCCCATAAGAAGATAGTTTCTCCTGTTGAGTCGGCTTAGGATAAGATTTTTCTATTTCATAAAATTCCGAAGCCATCCGGTGGTGCATGTCATCCGGTGAAAGTTCCATGTATTGGCCTTCGGTATTTCGAATACAATACTTGTTGATCCAGGTGGTAGCTACCATTTGATCCCCGGAAAAATATTCCAGGGTTGATTTTAGTACATTTTCGTAGGAGTAGGCTGTTTGTTTTTGGAGGGATTCGCTTTCAGTTCTTTCCATTTTTTGGTTTTTAAAATTGGCCTTTCTTATACAATTAAATCATGATAAAAGTCAATGAATTCTGTATATCATATCATATGAATCAGATATTTGATAGATATAAGAGGAACAAAACAACAGGCCATTCATTGAGATAGTTCAGAGGAAGAAAAGGGCTTGAAGAAAGACAATAGACTTCTCATTTCTGTTGTAATTTTCTTATTTATATCTATGACGCATTATTGAGTCTCTACCTGCTCAATACCAAATAAAAAATTGGAGCAAACGAGCAGCTTTATTAGGTGAGTGGTAGAGAATATAATCCATTAAAAATATTTATGCTTTATATATAAAACATATATGTAAGTTTATGTAAATATTTCATCTCAATATTAGTATTCCTCGTTAGACAGAGAACATGAAACCTATAAAATATCTTTCCATATACTTTTTGATATTGCTATTCATTGGCATTCATGAAGTTGATACGGCATTTTCACAACCAACCCAAAACTGTGCGATGCCTTGTGAAAGAGAGGTTGAGAAATTAGAGGAATATAGTCCCATTATCTCAATCAATACTCAACGTAAGCAGCCGGTTTCCCTTGCTAGCATATTTCACTTGTCGGTCAAGGCTCCTTATTTCCCAAAAGCAGTAAGCATCTCTCAATTTCAATTTATGAGTACGTCACGGGTAATCGTGTATTGTGCTTTTCTGATATAATTCTACACTACATACCAGTTTACGTCATCTACCAGGGTTGACATCCACAAATAGTCAGACGCTCAAAGTTGCTTAGGCCAACTGTTTTCAGCTATGAAAAGCAAAAGAACAATGCTTGAATTTGCAGCAAGCAGATTTTGAAAGGCGAGACGCTTTGACCATAAACGATTCAAAAAAGGAGCATAGAAAGTCACTAATGTGGATTAACCAAAATATACTAAACAATTAAAAACATGGATTAAAAGCGAATTTCGATCCATAAAAAATACTAAATCTTAAAAATCATGAAGAATTTACGTAATACATTCCTGCTCATTTTATTTGCCTTTGCAGCTAATGCCCAGATAGGAAATGCACTGAGGTTTGACAATATAGCAGGGGCGATGACAGACCCTGACAATGTGGAGTGGCTGGATCTCAGTAATCAGCAGCTAGGAGAGTTTCCTATGGAAATTATTAACTTCAAAAATCTCAAGTATCTGGATTTGAGCGGAAATAAAATCTCTTCTTTACCAGAGAATATTTCACTTCTAGAGAACTTGTTTTATCTCGACTTATCAGGTAATGAAATTACGGTATTGCCAGAGGGACTTTCCCAAGTCAAGACCTTAAGAAATCTCTATTTGGACTATAATTCAGCATTAGATTTAGAGGCAGATTTTCAAATACTTGCAGAATTGCCACTATTAAAGGTATTGGATATCAGTGGTGGAAAGATCAAAGCACTCCCTAGCTCAATTGGGAGTTTAAGAAGTCTGGAGTTTTTGGAGCTATCTGATAATGAAATTGTCAATTTGCCTAGTGAGTTTGCTATGATGAAAAATCTACAAGTGCTCTATCTAGAAAATGACAAGTATTTCGATATCAAATCTAATCTTTCAATACTTGGTCGTTTGCCCAATTTACGTGAATTACATCTGGAAGGGGATCAGTTAAATCAATTACCTGCAGAGATCAGTACCCTTCAGGCACTTGAATATCTCAATCTTAGTAACAATAAACTTGGAGAATTACCACCTCAGGTTTTTGAAATGAAGAACATCAAACTCATTGATGTGAGTGATAATCAAATGCCACATTTATTATTGGACATGTACCGAGATAATCTGTCACCCACCATAAGAATCCAGTTTTAACATAAAGCAATAAGAAAATGAAAACTCAGAATTCACTTATAATTATTATCATCAGTTCAGTCTTGATAAGTTGTTCTGTTGTACGCCAGGGCGAGATAGGTATGAAACGCAAGATCGGAAAGCTTGATCAAAACATCATCTTACCTGGTGCAGTGGGCTATAATCCATTCACTACTCGGGTAATTAAAATGCCCATCCGAACGATGAATATGGAGATTAGTACGAATCTACCCTCAAAAGAAGGACTTAATGTGACAGCAGTGATTTCTATTCTCTATAGAATTGTGCCCGAAATGGCACCCTCCATAGTAGAAAACATTGGTGTTGGCAATGAGACCAATGTAATTGCCAGCGTTTTTCGCTCTTCTGCCGCAGATGTATGTTCCAGATTCTTTGCTAAGGATATGCACTCTGCCCAAAGAGCAGCTATCGAGCAAGAGATTACCAAACAGATGTCTTCAATATTGTCTTCTCGTGGCTTTGAAATAGAAGCAGTTCTGCTGAAGAATATATCTCTTCCAGCTGGTCTGGCGCGTGCCGTAGAGGAAAAGTTAGAAGCCGAGCAAATTGCCCAACGGATGGAGTTTCTACTTGATCGAGAAAAGCTGGAAGCTCAACGGAAGATCATAGAGGCAGAAGGTATTCGAGATGCTCAAAGTATAATAGCCGAGGGGCTCACTGAGGAAATCATACAGTGGCAAAGTATTGAGGCTTTTCGAGAATTGTCCCAATCACCTAATACGAAGGTACTTATGACTAATGGATCTACCCCGATGTTGATAAATCCTGAAATGAAATAATCAGGAATAACAGATAGGTCCCTGCAAGTCGTAAATCTTTTATTCCGCAGGTAATTTTTTGCGATCAATTTTTTAGACGGAAAACATTCTTCTTACTTCTCATGAATAGGTCAAAGAGAAGTGAAAGGGTGTTTTCTGTTTATTTCTATTTTCCACAAATAGAGAATTAAATTTGACTGCAATACACGAGAAAGAAGTTTGGAAGGTATAGCGGTGTATCAATATGCGAATTGATTAAAGTCAGGGACTACCATTAGCGAGGGGTTTAGTAATGAAATAATGTTTTGAATTTTTCTTTTAAGAATGCTGATTTAATAGGTTTTGACATATAATCATTAAACGCAACAGCTAATCTTTTATCGCCTTCAGTAGCCAAATCATAGCTCGTTTGTGCCATGATGTACATATCTGGTCTGAATTGCTTGATTTTAATTGCTGCTTCAATTCCTGACATCACAGGCATATTAATGTCCATGAGCACGAAATTGATTTCCGGGTGTTTTTTGACCATCTGGATAGCTTCCTCTCCATTGCGGGCATAAAAGGTAATACAATTAAGCTCCTTTGATATGATCAGTTTAAAGTATTTAATGTTTAAGTTAAGATCGTCTACTAGCAGGATAGTGGGTATTCCAGAAATCCCTTTTGTCGAGCTTTTATAGTTCTCGCTAATTATTTTTGTGGGGATACTAAAATAAAAAGCAGCACCCCTATCTAGAGAAGATTTTACCCATATTTTTCCACCAAGTAACTCAACATGTGCCTTTGAGATAGCAAGGCCAAGACCGGTTCCTCCATACGCCCTTTCAATATTTTCATTCGCTTGTCGAAACCTTTCAAAAATCTTCTCTTGCATGGCTTGACCGATTCCAATGCCTGTGTCTTTTACATAAAATGTAATACCAGTTTTTTCCAGGGTATAACCAAATTCAATTTCACCCTTTTGGGTAAATTTCAACGCATTGGTAAGTAGATTAGTAATTACCTGAGATACTTTTGATTTATCCGTGACAACATAAAGGTTCTTTTCAGGCTGAGGAGTGGTAAACTTGAGCGATAAATTTTTACTCTGTGCTTGAGATTTAAAAATGGCAAGGAGATTATATAACAAATCGTTAACCAGAAATTTAGACTCATTAATTTTTTCTTGCTTTGTTTCATGTAATGATGCAGCGATTACATCATTAATTATTGCAAGTAGTTGATTAGCGCTATTGAAGATAATCGAACCGCATTCCTTCCTGTTTTTTTCTGACAAATCAGACTCCATGAGTTGAGTGGAAAAGCCAACGATTACATTAGTCGGAGTACGTATTTCATGTTTCAGGTTTTGCAGGAATGAAGTTTTTAGTTGATCACTTGCTTTTGCTTTTTCCAGGGCGTCTTTTAACTTTTGTTCAAGTGCTTTTATCTCTGTAATATCCGTTACAGAAATGAAGTATTTTTTCTGATTTTCATCTAAGACACCAGTTAAATATATTGTTCTTTTAATGTTTAAATAGTCTATATCAACCTCACATATCTGTTTGGTTTTACTTTGATCAATTTTTTGAATAAACTGTCTGAAAACTTCTCTCGATTTAAGCGCAAGAAACTTCTCGAAAAGTTGCCCTTGAATGATGGATCTGGTTTCATTAAATAGCTCAGCACCGCTCAAATTCATTTCCTCAATCAAGCTGCTATTCAATAGCGTAAAATAGCCTGTCGGAGAAAAATCATATAGTTCAGTATACCGATCGGAAGATTGTTGAGCAAGGGTATTTGCACGGACCAGTTCTTCGTTTTGAAGTTCGAGCTCAATTTCGTGGACTTGAAGCTCATGAACTAGTTGTAGAATATCAACCTCTGACAGTTGATCAAGTTGGGACATTTTTTTCTTACCTAAAACCTTTTCTGCCCTTTCCCTAAGTATTTTACTGTTCTTATTTTGTTTTTTCATGAAATGTTTAGAGCTAATCTATTTCACTCGTTCTATTCGAGTGATTTCATTTTAGCTTTTAGCTTTTCCAATTCTGTGATGTCCGTAAAAGTCATCACCAACCCATCAATCCTATCGTCAATAGTTCGGTAGGGAACAATTCTAATCTTTAACCAGTTTTCGTCTTTCACGAGAATTATTGTTTCAAAAGGCAGTAAAGTTTCAAGAACCCTTTTTGACTCGCTTTCCAGTTCAGGATAGTTGAGATAATTTACGATATCAGTGAATGGTCTTCCTATATCTATCTCTCGTAGTTTAAAAATGTGTGTGACAGAATCTGTAAATCTTCTGATATTCAATTCCTTTTCAAGGAAAAGGGTAGCCAACTCAGTCGTCCGAAGTAAGTTCTTCATATCACTGGTCGCCGTTTTAAAATCATTAATCTTTACTTGAAGTTCGCTATTTACTGTCTGAAGCTCTTCATTTAGACTTTGCATTTCTTCTTTTGAGGTCGTTAGCTCTTCATTTGTTGATTGGAGCTCTTCGTTTGTTGATTGCAGTTCTTCATTAATAGATTTTGACTCTTCGCTGGAAACCTGCATTTCTTCACGTGTGGTTTTCAACATTTCCTGGGTTTGGCTAAGCTCCTGTTCCAAATTAAGTTGAAACTGTGTTTTGTCTCCTTTCTTGGTTTTTGCCTGGGGTTTTTTGATTCCCGAATCATCATCATGGAAAACAATCAATACATTTCCATTTAAAGCTTCTGGCTTTTGAATTTGCATTATGGATACAGAGAACAGGCTCTTTTGATTCCCATTATTAGTGGTTACCCCCGGTATTTTAACAGTTTTGTCTACTTGTGTAGCTTCCCTTACTCCACCTGGTAGTAATTCACGTAGACCTTCTCTTGCCATGGCATAGATATTCAAATTTGCCTTTCCTTTCGCAGGTTCCAGATACTTGCCCGTACTACCGTTTATGTAGATTACGTCGCCTTGACTATTGATTAGTACACTGGCGGGAGAAAAATATTGTAAGAGAAGCTGATCAGTTAGCTCCTGAATATTTTCTGTATTATTTACCTTATGTTTTGATTCATTTTTCATTTCAAGTTTATGAAAATTAGAATTTGGAAATGAGAAAACCGGATCGTTAAGATTTGATGACGTTCGTTTAAATATTTTTAACTTATTATCAATCTCAGTAAAGTTTTTATTCGAAGTTCCTGATGTTTCGGCTGTTCCTAGCACCATAATTCCTTCAGTATTGAGACAGTAGCTCAATAAATCTAAGACTTTCTTTTGTTGCGTTGATTCCAGATATATCAGCAGGTTTCTGCAAGAAATAAAATCAAGATTTAAGAAGGGGGGATCTGTTAAAAGATTTTGCGGAGCAAAAACAATCATTTCTCGAATGGTTCCCTTCACTTTATACCCTTCTTGCACCTTCGAAAAAAAAGTGTCTAAGCGTTCTTTTGATACCTCTGATTTGATGGTAGGTCTATACAAACCAGTTCTCGCATAATTAATAGCATCAGTATCTAAATCAGTAGCGAAAATCAGAGAAGTTAACTTTTTGTCTTTACCTATTTTCTCAATCACCTCATTAAAGGTCATTGCCAATGAATAGGCCTCCTCACCGGTAGAGCAGGCGACTACCCAGGCCCGTATGATGGCGCCGTTTGTAGCTGTTTCAATTATTTTTGGAATGACTTCTTCCCTTAATCGTTTCCATACAGCCGTGTCCCGGAAAAAATTCGTAACGCCAATAAGCAGCTCTTTAGATAAGATTTTACATTCCTGTGTGTTCTCTTGCAAGTATTTGATGTAGTCTTTTGATGTGGGCAATAAATGAACGGCTTTTCTTCTTTCAATCCTTCTTAATAAGGTGTTTTTCTTATACTGAGAGAAATCCTGATTTGTATGCTCGAGCAAAAGCGAAATGATCTTATCCAATTCATTTTTGGAGGCTTGGTTAAGCTCAGCTGAAGGGCTTTTATATGGCCTTATATTGGTGTGTGTGATTAGCTTATCGGGTAATTCCTCTGCTTTTGCAATAAAATCCGGACTTGCCTGACTAATTCCATTAAGTGGCATGGATTCAAATTTTGCCGTAGATGGAGCCTGTACCAGCGTCAGCCCACCCGCTTGTTTGATGGCTTTTAATCCAATGCTACCATCAGATCCCATCCCAGAAAGAATAATGCCAACACCATTGTCCGCTTGGTCCTTGGCAAGTGAACGGAAGAATATATCTATGGGTAAACGAAGGCCATTGGTTTCAATGATTTCAGATAAATGAAGGACCCCATCACGGATGGTAATACTTTTGTTTGGTGGAATGACATAAATCTTATTTGGGTTAACAAGAGAATTGTTCTTTGCCTGAGTTACTTGCATTTTGGTCTGACGCTGTAGGAGTTCCGGCAGCATACCTTTTTGGGTAGGGTCTAAATGTTGAATCACAATAAACCCCATTCCTGTATTGGTGGGTAGGTTTGTAAAAAATAATGTTAAAGCATCTAATCCACCCGCAGAAGCTCCTATGCCAACGATTGGGAAGTGGCGATTCAATTTTGAAGCTTTTTGATTGGCTACTGACTTCATTCCTTTGTCAAGCCTTTTCAGGGGGTGTTTTGCCTGTAAGTAAGTTACAATTAACATTTCTAACTTACCTGAACTATCGTATTTAATTTCATGTATTTACGAGTTTATCATATTAGAAAAATACAATAGAGATGAGAAAATACACTCTTTAAAACTGCGGGTCTCAATTCCACCACCCGGGCATGCTCTGAAATTAATTAAATAGGGTACAGCAGGTGAATTTAATTTGTAATTGATAAGGATAACGCTATGACATTCAGACAACTGTGGTCTTTGCTTAATACATCTCTATTTAAAAAAGATTCATTGCGCATTAATAGTGGGTGCGGGAATTTGATATTTCAAGATTTGAAAACACCATTTTTTTGTTCGAGAATGAAATAGGATGGAAGAAAGATGATTAGTAATAACGGGGATTTTAAAAGGCTAAGAAACGTATCGAAGAAATCAAAGCTGAACATGAACCATTCACCAATGATTAATTTCGCTACGAATAATACTACTAATCCTACAATAAGCACACATTCAATAATCCCATAGAGGTGAGTGAATGCTTTATTTGCAGTAAAACAAAAAATTACTATAGTGTGAATTATCGCTCTGTGCAGGATCATAATTGCCACCCAAATAAGAGGCCCTTCATAGGTCTCTATGTCTGACTTAAGGCCAATAAATGCTGCAAGATCGTAATACCAGCTTTGAGTGGTGCTTTTTAAAAAGTCAATCACAATTTGATAGGTGATCAGTAGCGAGCCAATTACCTGTCTTAGTTTAAGCTTTTGAAGCATTTTTCTTAGCCCATTTCATCCACATCCAAAGAATGATCCCATAAACGACAATCACGAACGTATATTTATGATTGAAGTCAAAACTTTGAGGATTGTATGTGAAATTCAATATTAACAGTAAGGTTCTGATGGTATTAAGCACATGGATGGTGACTATCCCAATCAAAATAAAGATTAATTTACCTGGAAAATTGTTAGTGGGATAAGCTAAAACAAAAGATAAGAACAAGATCATAAAGGAAAGTCCATTGCATGAAGTGCCTATCCCAAGCATAGGTTCATTTCCTAAAAAGACTGTCGAATCAGCGTAGTTATATTGATATCCGAAGAAAGACAAAATTCCTACCGTACTTCTGCCCAGAAAATCAATAAGTAATTGATGAAGACCGGAAGATTCAAATAGGAGGCCATTCAAAGCACTAAAAAGGACGAGTAGTAGAACAACTCGTCCGCAGAAAATTAGAACTCTCTTATTTTCTTCAACTAATAACCTAAGATTTTTGAACAATAGTTAGCGGAAAATTAGGATATTAACTTACTTTCTTTTTTCGTAAAGTTGATACACCTACCGCGCCGGCAGCTAATAGAAAGAAAGAAAGTCCTCCATCGATAGGAATGCTTTTTGACGAGCTCTTCGAGGATTTATCCTTTTTCACTTTCCAGGGTTTATCCTTTGCACTTGAATCAAATGAAAGAGAAACTAATACAGCAAAAACGGTGACAAAAATTAAATTTTTCATGGCGGGATATTTAATCAGTGACATTAAGATACAAAATAACGTTAAAACATCTAAAATGTCAAATATATTTGAAGTAATATCCAGAAAAAACCCGTTTGAATACCTGATCGAAATTAAATACTGAAAGATGACGGTGGTATAATGACTGAAAATAGCACATTACCGTGCCTGATCTGGTATTAGTAATACATTAGTGGGGGAAACTTATTTTTGATTCAAAGCCTTATTAATCAATAAGTTATAATAAAAGCAGAGTGTATAGACCTAAGTACAATCCGCACGGACTTTGGCGGCCATCTCGATTGAAATCGGGCGAGTCTATCAATTAATAAGATAAGGTGGATATACCCAGATCAACAGCAATGATAACCTATCCGACAAGTAAATGAAGGTATAATTAAAAGTTAGCCTTTTAATTAGGGGAGAATGTACGGCTAACAAAAAAAGCGATCCATAATTGAATCGCTTTTTGTACCCGGGGCGGGACTTGAACCCGCACGACCTTTAAGGGTCACAGGATTTTAAGTCCTGCGTGTCTACCAATTCCACCACCCGGGCAGCTTATTTTTGATTTTAGGATTTGAGATTTTTGATTACTACAAAAGTTTAGCTTGTGCAGTCTTTCTTGAAGCAATGAATATGGATAATAACTCATTTGCTTCTTTTCTCATCCTATTAGTCTTTTCATATTTTTCAATATCATCTAAAAATTCTAACCAATACATCATTTCATCACATTCTTCAATGCAAATACTCAGCTTGGCAATAAATTCTTTTGTGGAGCGAGCCCTGCAAGCAGACCTGTAATTTGCACCAACAGAAGTGGCTGATTTTAAGAGTTGATGTCCAATCACATTTTGGTCAAGACCTTTATCTAAATCTTTACACAATCTGTAAACATTAACAGCCAAAGCCTTTGACCTAGATTGAAGCTCTTCTTTAGTCAAAATCTAAAAATAAATCTAAAATCATCAGATCTAAAATCTGATAATCAAAATGAGCGGGAGACGGGATTCGAACCCGCGACCCCGACCTTGGCAAGGTCGTGCTCTACCAGCTGAGCTACTCTCGCTTATTGTCTTATGGAGTGCTCTACCTCCCGTCCCGATAACTATCGGGAATGGGGAGAGCTACTCTCGCTTATTATGGTCCATTTAATATTGTGGTATTAAAAGGACTGCAAATTTAATTGAAGGAACATTAAAGACAAGTAGATGAGAAATATTTTAAATCATCAGTTTTCAAAAAAGCAATAATATGCCCAATAAGTTGATTTTAGGACCTTTTGAGCCA
Source organism: Marinoscillum sp. (assembly GCA_043554545.1). Lineage (GTDB taxonomy): Bacteria > Bacteroidota > Bacteroidia > Cytophagales > Cyclobacteriaceae > UBA7330. The sequence continues at coordinate 4,522,927 of CP121337.1, forward strand.
ATTAATAGCTGTTGTTATTCTTTAATCTGGTAAGCGATCCATCACCCTCATCAGCTGTTTGATGCTTTTATGAAACCAATCTGATTGTTTTAGAAACATCATTGGGCAAGCACCATTGATAAAGTTGACGTCAGTTTTTCCTTGTAAAAAGGCAGTAGCTTCTTCAGATATGCTGCCTTCACCAATACCTTTGTGGATCCAAATGTTTTTAATTCCCGCTTCATAGCAAGTTTTGACAACCTTGGATGTAACACTAGATTTAGTGAAGATTAGGGCAGCCTCAACCTTTTCCGGAATGGCAGCAACATCTGGATAGCATTTTTCACCCTTTACTTCCTCATGATTAGGATTTACCGGGTATACTTGATATCCAGCTTTTTTCAAAGTTTGGTAGTTGAGGTTTGCTGGTTGGTCTGAATTGATGCTGAAACCAATAACAGCAATGACCTTACACCCAAGAAATTTTTCCGTTTTTGACTTTAAAGTTTGATAGCTCATCGAATTACATGTTTAGAAAGGCAAATCTCCAACACATTCGAATGATATGAAATGATTAAAGGCCACAGCGTTCCTGATATTCATCAAACAGATAAGTCTTAACCGATAAAGGAAATTCTTTGACGCTTTAGGTAGAAAATCGTACTCAGGTTATTGTTCATGGCATGACACCAGGAAGAACTAACTGGATTATTTGAAGGGGGTTTAATGAATATAGTAAAGACAAAATGGATAGAGAGTTCAGCTGTAGATGACAGCGCTTTTTACTTCTCAATGCCAGGAAATAAGCTGGTTTAGATCTTGAATTGCAAGAGCTAACAGAAAGTAATAGTGGGATTAAAGCATTAAATTACTTCGTATCTATACAAAACAGAAAATTAAAACTGTTAACATGAAAACAGAAAACTTTACCAGAAGGGGGTTTATAAAGAAGTCTTCAATGGTAACAACCGGAAGCATTTTTCTTCCTACGATTGTTCCCTCCACGGTCTTCGGCAAAACAGCGCCAAGCAATCAAATCAATATAGGAATGGTCGCGACCGGCAGACAAGCTGTTCATGCAAATTTGAAGAATGGCTTTTTGAAGTTGGACAACTGCAGGGTGGTAGCAGTAAATGATGTAGACTCCTGGCGCATGGATAATGGAGCGAAAGTTGTTAATGATGCTTATTCGACAGCAGGTAAGCGGTATGATGGTGTCAGGAAATATGATGATTATCGTGAGCTCATAGCCGATAAAAACGTAGATGCTGTGATGGTTTCTACTACTGATCACTGGCACGCACCTATTACAATAGCAGCAGCCTTAGCAAAAAAACATGTATGCATGGAAAAGGCCTTTACTGTTGCTCCTGCCTGGGGTACTGCCGTAGTAGAAGCCGTAAAAATGACAGGGGTAGCGAATAGGCTTGACAGTGAATTTCGTTCGATCAGAGGAATGAACCGTGCAGTAGAATTGGTGCATAATGGAGTCATTGGTGATCTTATTGAGGTAGAGGTCGGGGTACCGGGAGAATTAAATGGCAGTGCACTTGGTCCTCAGAAAACAATGCCAGTGCCAAAAGAATTAAATTATGATATGTGGTTGGGCCCCGCGTTCCCTGCACCATATACGATGCAGCGGGTACATGAACCTGGAACAATTGATTCTCGCCCGGGATGGTTGCGTATTTCCGACTATGCAAATGGGATGATCACCAATTGGGGGGCTCACCTCAACGATATAGCCCTATGGGGAATGAAAAAGGAATACGAATTGCCAGTTAAGGCCAATGGAACAGGAACCTTTGATCAAGGCATCTGGCACACGATCAATGCATTTGAGATCAATTATGAATATGCAGATGGGCTAAAACTTATTTATAAGATCGACGTCCCTTATGTTCGGTTTATTGGTAAAGATGGATGGATTCGCATTGAGTATCCAAATAAACTTACAGCTAGCAGTGATGAAATTCTGAACTTCAAAACTTCGGATAAGGATGTATCCTACGCTGATACATTAACAGATAAAGCAGATTTTCTGAAGAGCATCGAGACGGGCAAACCCACGCTGGAACCGCTGGAAGTAGGGAACAATGTATACATGCTGACGATGATGGGCCTTATTTCTGCGACTTTAGGTGATGAGGTAACCTGGAATAATGAGACAGGCAAATTTGTAGATGACAATGCTGCTAATTCAATGCTTACAAGACCCTTCCGTGACAAATGGATTGATAAAGATGTTGCTGAATGGATGAATAAGTATCAGGAAGTAATCATGAAATAAGATAGAAATGAAAAACATAATATTGATATTTTTTGTAAGCGCTTTATTTGGGTGTGCCACAAAAGGCGAAAAAGTGGAATTGGATAATACTTTTTATCCATTCAACAATGCCTTGAGAACCTTGCCAAATGCACCTCAAGGTCTGGATAAACAAGCTGCTTTTATTAAAGAGCTTGGTTTTGATGGCTTTGGTGGCCATCAATCAGAAGCGTACTTCCCGCGTCGGGAATCCATGGACAAAATAGGTCTTGCCATGCCTGAAGTTTACTGGCCCATAACCATCAATGAAGATGGCTCAGTGACGCACAAAGATGGATTGCATGAGATCATCAAAGATTCCAGAGATAGGGACCTTCTGATTTCAATTGCTGCTCTTTCAGAGCATTTTAATAAGACAAGGTCAGGGGATCAATATCTGGTCGCGGCCATTCAGGAGCTGGCAGATTTTGCGGCCCCATATGGAGCTAAAATTGCTATCTACCCTCATGCAAATTTTTATTGCGAAAGGCTGGATCATGCTATTGAGCTGGCTAAAATGGTAGATCGACCAAATGTTGGTGCCATATTTAATACTTGCCATCTGTTTAAGGTAGAGGGCATGGATGGATGGCAGCAGAAACTTACCGAGGCTACCCCATACCTGTATATGATTTCCATTAATGGTCTTGATACAGGAGATACTCAAAAAATGGATTGGGATAGATTAATCCAACCGCTAGGAGAAGGTGACTTTAACACATACCAAATAGTTAAGTTGGCTAAAGACAATGGTTTCGATGGGCTATTTGGGCTTCAGTGCTATAACATTAATCAAGATGCTGAAGTGGCCTTGACCAAATCGATGAATACTTGGAGAGCGTATCAAGAAAGATATGCATCAGGGAATTAATCAGGTACAGGGACCCTGATAAATGCAAATATTTATTGTAGCATCTAGTTAGGACTGGATTTACTTAATTAAGTTAGAAATTAACATCTGCTAACCACTTTTTGTCGTGGCTCCACCATCTACTGTAAAAACAGATCCAGTGATCCAGGCGGATTCCTCAGAAGCGAGATATAATGCCATATGGGCGATATCCTCAGGTCGTCCCAACCGTTTCATTGGAACCGAATTTCCTGCTTGTTGTACCGCTTTATCTGGCTCAGGAAAAGCCTGTGCAGATTCCCAGATCATGGGTGTATCAACAGGTCCGGGACAAATCACATTGGCTCGGATTGCAGGACCATAATCCAATGCGACTTGTTTAACTAAAGGAATAACAGCGCCCTTAGAGGCACAATATGCTGCATGATTGGGGAACACCTTTGTGGCGGCAATCGAGGCATTTACAATGATGTTTCCTTTACCTTTTTTTTGCATGATTGGTATCGCAAGCCGCATCAGATAGAATACTGCATTCAGGTTGATGTTCATGGTTTGGTGCCAGGTATCCAAAGACAGGTTCGTTACTGATGCCAACCCTAACATTCCTGCATTGGGGAAGATAATATCCAATCCACCAAAATGTTCCTGAGCTTTTTCCACCAGTAATTTATTTCCTTCGTATGTGCTAACATCACCGGAAACAAAAATGGCTTTTCCTCCGGCTTGAATGATTTGTTCTACGACTTCTTTTCCACGTGCTTCATTTCTTCCACTGACCACGACTGAAGCTCCCTCTGCTGCAAATAGTATGGCTGTAGCTTTTCCCATACCACTGGTACCACCAGTGATAATGGCTGTTTTATTGGCAAGTTTTTTCATCATTTATCAGGTAATTATTGCCTAATTTAAATTAGTACAACTTAAAGTGATACTTTTTGAGCACTTAACACAATTAGGAATGCTGAATAGATGTTATGAAGATGAAAAAGATTTAGTTTTAACATCTTTTAACTATGTTTCAGGTTGCTAATAATTGGGTAAATATTTTAACTTGCGGCGTTGTTTTGGGGGATATCTCTTCAAAGTTTTCGAATACCAAAAATGATTGCTGCATATGTTAGCAAGACACTTAAATTATTTCAATATGGAAAATATGTTTATTCTACGATCAGGTGGTATGAAAAAAGTGTTTAAGCTCGCAGTTGTCCTGATCCTTATCTCAGGTCCGCTTATAACATTTTCTCAAAGTGTTAAATTGTATACTCCATATACGAGGATTTCTGTTCCTCCGGGTGAGTCGATTGATTATACCGTGGATGTCATCAATGATAGTCAGGTAATCAAAAATGTCCCCATTTCAATCAGAGGGTTGACAGAGGATTGGACCTATTCTTTAATCGCCAGCGGAATTACTGTGAATCAGATCTCAGTTTTGCCTGGTGAAAGTGAGGAGTTTGAACTGAAAGTGAATGTGCCTTTCGAAGTAGAAAAAGGCATTTATAGGTTTGGGGTATCAGCAGGTAGCCTTGGATATCTCCCACTTGTTGTTGTTGTCTCGGAAAAAGGTACAGCTAAAACGGAGTTTACGTCAGAGCAACCTAACATGGAAGGTCATACTGGTTCCAATTATACTTTCAATGCGGAAATCAGGAATAGTACCGGAAAAGAACAATTATATGCCCTGAGAGGAAGAGCTCCAAGGGGATGGGTAGTTACATTCAAAGCCAATTACAAGCAGGCAACTTCAATAAATATTGCACCAAATGTTACTGAAAGAATTACCGTTGAAGTAAATCCTCCGGATTACCTTCCTGCAGATACTTATGTCATTCCAGTAGAGGCAAGAACATCAACTAGTGTTGGCACATTAGATCTTGAAGTGGTAATTACAGGATCCTATGATATAGAGTTGGCCAGTCCAACAGGATTGTTGAGCACTAAACTGACTGCCGGTAGTCAGAAGCGTGTTGATTTATTGGTTAAGAACTCTGGCTCCACAGCTCTAGAGGATGTAAAACTTGTATCGATGAAACCAAAAGACTGGGAGGTGGTTTTTGAACCAAAAGAAATTGATCGTATTGAAACTGGTCAGGTAGCACAAATATCTGCATCTATAAAGGCTCCGGATAAATCCATTCCAGGTGATTACGCCATAAATATGGAGGCCAGGACTCCAGAGGTATCGGCAAGAGTAGCATTCAGAGCGTCAGTAGAAACCTCTGTTTTAGCTGGATGGGTTGGGATTCTGATTATACTCGGCGTAATTGGTCTTGTTATTTATCTGTTTCGTAAATACGGAAGGAGGTAAGCGTGAGTGATTACATCATAAACCTAACGAATCTTACCAAAAAATATGGTGAGTTTGTTGCTGTTGATAATTTAAATCTTAAAATCCCAAAGGGTGAAATTTTTGGTTTGTTAGGTCCCAATGGAGCTGGAAAATCTACAACTATACTTATGCTACTGGGAATGACAGAACCTTCTTCCGGGAGTGTCAGAGTTTGCGGTATTAATTCAGCAAGGGATCCTGTGGAAGTTAAAAGGATTGTAGGTTATCTTCCTGAGAATCTTGGATTTTACGATGATCGTACTGGGTTGGAAAATCTCATCTATTCTGCTCGTTTAAACAGAATCCCTGAAGCAGAAGCAAAAAGGAAATCATTGGAAGTTTTTAACCGGGTAGGACTGACGGATACCGAGAAAAAAACACGCACGTATTCTCGAGGTATGAGACAAAGGCTTGGGCTGGCAGATATATTGATTAAGTCTCCGGAAGTAGTCATTATGGACGAACCAACATTGGGGATTGATCCAAAAGGTGTGCGTGATCTTCTTAAGCTTATCAAACAATTGAGCAAGGAGGATGGTATGACAGTTATCCTTTCATCTCATCATCTTCATCAGGTGCAGCAAATTTGCGATCGTGTTGGGTTATTTGTAAATGGAAAATTAATTGCTGATGGAGATATTCCCTCACTATCCATGCAGCTCTTTGGTCGTGAACCATTGACTATCGAAGCAAGTATCATGGAGGAAAGTAAGCAGAAGGATACCGAAAAAGCGATTAGAAAGATCAAGAATGTTAAGTCCGTAACTATTGAAGACGGGTCATTTTTGATACAATGTTCTGAGGATGTTACTAATCAGATTGCTCATGCGATCATTCAATCAGGAGCAGGAATCAGTCAATTATTTAAGAAAGAATATGGACTGGATGAGATTTATCAGAAATATTTTGAAAACAGTTCAGTATGAAGGCGATATTTTCAAAAATTAAAGAATCATTGAAAAAGAAGGATTTAAAAAAGGGTTCAGACTCTGCATTAAATCCCTTTTGGGTTATTGTAGAAAAGGAGGTGTCCGACCACGTAAGAAGTGTTAGGTTTCTAATTCTAATTGGTATTTTGTCCTTGACATGCTTAGGCTCTCTTTATGCTTCGTTGAGCAACTTCAATGAGGTAGTAAGTGAAAGCGATAATGGGTTTTTTTTCCTAAAATTATTTACTACGACTGATGACGTGATGCCATCTTTTATTGTTTTTATCAGCTTTCTTGGCCCGTTATTAGGCATTGGCCTTGGTTTTGATGCTATAAATTCAGAACAGAATAGCGGAACGCTTAGTCGGATCATTTCACAGCCCATTCATAGGGACAATCTAATCAATGCAAAGTTTTTAGCTGTATTGATTGTCGTGTCCATACTTTTATTTGCCCTTGGATTTCTGTTTATTGGGTTCGGTCTATTTTTTATTGGTATTCCACCGACAGTTGAAGAATTTTTGAGATTTTTCTTTTTTACGCTCATAAGCATCTTATATGTAGCATTCTGGTTGAATTTGTCTATCCTATTTTCCGTCCGTTTTAGGCAAGCATCAACATCGGCGCTTGCTGGTATAGGTGTCTGGTTGTTCTTTACAGTTTTTTATAATTTGATCGTTAACCTAATTGCAAGTGTGACGGCTCCTTCACAGTTTGCTTCTCAAGAGGTGGTAAACAGTTATGAGGAGTTTATCCAAAACCTGATGCTGGTCATCCCAAGTCAGTTATATACTGATGCTACTACAACACTCCTTGTGCCTACTGTTAGAAGCCTGAATCCATTAACTATGGAGCAAACGGCAGGATCACTTCCCAGCCCAATTTCTTTAGGACAGAGCTTATTGTTGGTGTGGCCTCAACTTACCGGACTTATTGCTGCTAGTGTTTTGTGTTTTGCTCTTACCTATGTGCTTTTTATGCGGCGTGAGATTCGGTCTAAGTAATTATTTTAAACTTAATTAATGAAGTACATTCAACCCCATAGATTACTTCGTAGGTATTTATGATGTCTGGCTTGTTCTGATACCTTAGTTGCTCGTAACTGTGATGCCTGGTTGGAGATTCCAGGGCCAGACTCTGAGGTTTCCTATAATGTTGTGCATAAAAAAAGCGATCCTTAAAGATCGCTTTGGGCTTGGAAGAACATTGGCTCATGTCCAATTCCCCTTCTCAAGTCTCCGTCATTACTGTTCGGTATATAACCGAGCGTAGTGTTTTGAATGTTTTATTTCGTTTTCTTGAAGTAAATATCATCCTGATTATGTTCTAAAAAGATGAGGAATGTCATGAGTCGGGGTAATTTTTATCAGTAAAACTAATTCTTTGGATAATTCATCGTAATATTGCAATATGGGAGTTACAAAGTCTCAATTATTTACCAGGGAGCAAAATGATCTGGCAATTTTGGCTAAGGCATTTGGCCACCCTGCCCGGGTAGCTATTATCCAGCATTTATTAAAAACGAATCAATGCATTAATGGAGACCTCGTTAACGAATTGGGTCTTGCACAGGCAACCATTTCCCAACACTTAAGGGAATTGAAGTCGTTGGGAATTATTAAGGGGACAGTAGAAGGAACTTCTATGTGTTATTGCATCGATCCCGATGTCTGGGCACATACCCGAAAAGCTTTCGAAGAACTTTTTCTCCAATACAAAGGCGATTCCGAATGCTGCTAATTGATAATATTGATGGAGGGGATACTTACTTGAGTTAACAATAAGCGCTTGGGCATGGAATTTTAGCCTTGCTTTTATACAATCGTAAAAATTAAATGAATAACATGAAAACTGCTGAAGAATTAAAAAAAGTTGTGCAGGAAAAGTACAGTGAAATAGCCAGTCAGAATAAATCAGTCAACGCCGCATCTTGCTGTGGTGCAACGACAGCCTCAGGTAAAATATATAATATCATGACGGATAGTTATGATACAATAGAAGGTTATGATCCGGATGCTGACCTGGGCTTGGGATGTGGATTGCCGACCAGTTTTGCGAAAATCCAGCCGGGTGATACGGTTGTGGATCTTGGATCCGGAGCTGGGAATGATTGTTTCGTGGCTCGTCACGAAACGACCGAAAGCGGTAAAGTAATTGGCATTGACTTCACAGCGTCAATGATTCAAAAAGCCAGGGAGAATGCTGAGAAACTGGGCTATAATAATGTTGAATTCAGGCATGGAGACATAGATGACCTACCAATTTCAGATAATTCGGTGGATGTTGTAGTAAGTAACTGTGTGCTTAACCTTGTACCTGACAAATTAAAGGTCATTAGAGAAATTTTTAGAGTTTTGAAGCCTGGAGGACATTTTAGTATTTCGGATATTGTATTGATAGGAGATCTTCCAGAGGCCTTGCAAAAGGATGCAGAGATGTATGCAGGGTGCATTGCAGGAGCAATTCAAAAAGAAGAATATCTTGGATATCTCAGGAGTACAGCTTTTGAGGAAATAACTGTACAGAAAGAAAAAACCATTACGATTCCTGAAGACATTCTTGAAAGATATCTTTCTACTAATGAAATAGTGGAATTTCAATCCGGAAATACAGGGATATTCAGCATTACAGTTTATGCCAATAAGCCAGGGATATCGGAAAGAAAATCTAAACAAAAGGCAGTAGAAGCCGCGACTTGCCAGCCTGGTTCGGGTTGCTGCTAATCTATAAGGAACATGGATAGAATAGCTTTATTGTCTCCGATTCAGGAATTGGTGGATCAATTGGATCCACCTCAATTGACAGATGAAAGAAAGGAAATTATGGATGTGTTGGTTCGCTATATCCAGGGAAGGATAAATAACGGAAAAATTGCCCACCTCAATTTTATCTGCACACACAATTCACGAAGGAGTCAGTTTTCGCAGGTTTGGGCGCAGGTGCTGGCGGATTATTTTGGTGTAAAAGCAAGGTGTTATTCAGGCGGGGTTGAAGTAACGGCATTCAATGAAAGAGCTGTAGCTTCACTTGTGCGGACAGGCTTTCAAATTACTTCCGCTGGAGATAATAACCCAGTCTATGAAATCACATATGCTGAAAATTGGCCTGCTATCAATGCATATTCTAAACTATTTGATGATCCAGCCAATCCTCAGCATGAATTTGCTGCGGTAATGACTTGTTCGCATGCCGATGAAAACTGTCCTTTTATTCCCGGGGCCAGTGAAAGAATATCAATGCATTTTGAAGATCCAAAGATCTATGATGGTACAGACCTGGAAAAACTCAAATATGATGAGCGATCCAGGCAAATTGCAGCGGAATTGTTTTATGTCATGAGGTTCGCAAAAAATAAGCTTGATCATTGAAACAAACCTTTAAACAGGGAGAATACTTTGCTAATTTAGAGGGTGGATGGGAATGATGTCGAGATCTATTTGTGGTAGCAAGTACTGGATTTTTCTTGTGGTGTTTTTGTGGGCTCAGTTGAATGTATGTGCACAAGAGGCCATTATTCTTGATCAGGAGCGAAAGGAGCCCGTTGCATACGCTTTAGTTACCACAAATGAATCCATCATTGTAGCTGATAGTCTGGGAAGGTTTAAAGTGTCAGGCATAGCTGGGAAAATGGAAATCAGTAGCCTTGGTTATGAGCGAATAATACTCTACGCTGAGGATTTGAGTGATACCGTCTTATTGAAGCGAAGAAATAATACCCTGAAGGAAGTAGTGGTTTCTGCCAAATCCGATAAACAGGATATATCTGGTATTTCAAAATCAATAGTTCAGATTGATCAAAAGACGATAGCGTTTGTACAACCACAAACTTCTGCTGATTTACTGATGCAATCAGGTAAAGTGTTTGTTCAAAAAAGTCAACTCGGTGGTGGCAGTCCGATGATCCGTGGTTTTGCAGCCAACAGGGTTTTACTGTCTGTGGATGGAGTGAGGATGAACAATGCGATTTTCAGGAGTGGAAATCTTCAGAATATTCTAAATATTGACCCTTTCAGCCTCGAGCAAGCAGATGTAATTTTTGGGCCTGGTTCATTGATTTATGGCAGTGATGCCATCGGAGGCGTATTGAGTTTCCGAACCATAAAGCCTGAATACGGGAGTAATCAAAAAGAACAATTTTCCGGGGTGGCTAATCTCCGCACGTCTACTGCAAATTGGGAAAAATCAGGCCACATACACCTCAATTTTGGATTAAGTAAAGTCGCCTTTTTGACGAGTGTGTCATATAATGATTATGACGACCTTAAAATGGGTTCCAATGGACCAGAAGACTATTTGCGTCCGTTTTATGTTGAAAGAATAGCCGGATACGATTCAATATTTGTAAATCCGGATCCTGAGGTTCAGAACCCGACTGGTTTTGATCAGCTGAATTTCCTTCAGAAGATTAATGTTCGGCCAACTGAAAACATGGAACTGAGTTATGCCTTTCACTATTCTAACACTTCTAATTATCCAAGATATGATCGGTTAATCCAATTGCATGAAAATCTGCCAAGGTATGCTACCTGGGATTATGGTCCTCAAAAATGGCTGATGAATCATTTGCAGTTATATCAGCGTAAAATGTCCCCCTGGTTTGATGAAATGAAGTTATCATTTGCCCTTCAGCATTTTGAAGAGAGTCGGATTAGTCGTGATTTTCAAAGTGACATCAGATCTGAAAGGACAGAACAAGTGCATGTTTTAAGCGGAAATTTAGATTTTGGAAAATCATTCAGCGATCACATCTTCAATTATGGTATAGCTACTATTTTCAATCGGGTCAACTCAGCGGGTTTAGAGAAGAATATTATCACCGGGTTAGCGCAGGAAGGACCGAGCAGATACCCTAACAATTCCAGGTGGGACTCTTATGCTTTTTATTTTAGCCATACTTATTTGTATTCGCCTAGTTTGGTGCTCCAATCCGGATTACGCTATAGTCTGATTTCACTTCGTGCACAACTATCCAATAATTTCTACGATTTCCCATTCAATCGAACAGAAAATTTAAATCATTCCGTTACCGGAAGTTTAGGCCTGGTTTACAATGGCAATGAAAACTCGACCATAAAATTTAATTTAAGCACAGGATTTAGGGCACCCAATATTGATGATATAGGTAAGGTTTTTGATTCCTCCCCGGGATTTGTGGTTGTACCGAATCCGGAACTTCGTCCGGAATATGCCTATAATGGCGATTTTTATGTTGGTCAGCAATTGAATGATCATTTTAAGTTGGCTTTAAATGGTTTTTACACTTTTTTAGATCAGGCAATGACCAGGTCTGATTTCCAACTCAATGGACAGGATAGCATTCTTTATGATGGTGTACAAAGTAAAGTTCAGGCCATTCAAAACTCCTCATATGCCATGGCTTATGGCTTTGGCATGGAATTATCATTTGATTATAACCAATTTCACCTGATGAGCGCTGTTAATTACCAGCAAGGAAAGGAGAAGCTTTCTGATGGCCAATTAAGTGCTTTGCGGCATGTGGCACCCACTTTTGGCAAGGTTCAATTAGCCTATCATTCTCAGGCGTGGAAAGTAAGTCTTTCAGGCATGTTTAATGGATCCATACATAATAGAAATTTGGCAGTTGAGGAAAAAGACAAACCGTTTCTCTATGCAAAAAACCCAAATGGTGATCCTTACTCACCGAAATGGTATACTTTAAATTTTAATTCTCAATATCAGTTTAATTCCAATATTCAACTGGTGTTTGGCATTGAGAATATAACAGATCAGCGTTATAGGCCGTATTCCAGTGGAATTGCCGCTGCAGGAAGGAATTTTATGTTAACGCTAGGGATTGATTTTTAACAGGTATTTTTGTTAAATCAAGTTAATAATCACCCTACTTAAGGGAGCATTATTCAAGATGATTTTAAGTTTTGCAAAAGCAGGGTATTTTTGCATTCCTCAGGGCATGAGATAAATTTGTAAATGTGATGGATCAGGATATAAAAAAAGAGCACCAGTCAAAAATAAAAAAGGTTATCAGTGAGGTAGGAAAAGTAGTGGTTGGCCAGGACTATATGGTTAACAGACTGATGATTGGATTATTTACACAAGGCCATGTATTACTTGAAGGTGTACCTGGCCTGGCAAAAACACTGACGGTCAATACCCTGGCCAATGTGCTTCATCTTGATTTTAAAAGAATCCAATTTACCCCCGACCTCTTACCTGCAGACCTCATTGGAACGATGATTTATAATCAGCAGAAAGCTGAATTTGAAGTAAAAAAGGGCCCCATTTTTTCCAACCTTATCCTGGCTGATGAGGTAAACAGGTCTCCAGCGAAAGTTCAGTCAGCCTTGCTTGAGGCGATGCAGGAGAAAACAGTAACCATAGGGGACAATACATTTTCGCTGGATCGTCCATTCCTCGTATTGGCAACGCAAAACCCGATTGAGCAAGAAGGAACCTATCCGTTACCCGAAGCTCAGGTCGATCGTTTTATGCTTAAGGTACATGTGGGGTATTTGACAAAAGAGGATGAGCTGGAGGTAATGAAGCGCATGTCGAACATGTCTTTTGATGCAAAACTGAAGACCATTCTAAGCAAAAAAGATATTTTCTCTATTCGTGAGGAGATCAATCAGGTGACGATTTCAGAGTCTCTTGAAAAATACATTATTGAACTCGTTTTTGCTACTCGGAATCCCAAAGATTATGGCCTTGAAAACGAAGCACAATACGTACAATTTGGAGCATCACCCAGGGCATCGATTAATCTCAATCTGGCAGCCAAAGCCATCGCCTTTTTCGATGAGCGGGACTACGTTTTGCCTGAAGATGTGAAAGAAATTGCCTATGATGTGATGAACCACAGAATCCTGCTTAATTATGAAGCAGAAGCTGACGGAATCACCACTCATGACGTTATAAAGGCGATTTTGGGTAAGGTTCAAATATCTAAGTAACATATAGATAATCTGCGTAACCTCCTCTTCACTTATAATTCACATCGACATAACAGTTGTAATGCTGGCGTAATACTCATCCTGGTAGTTTAATGATAACGTAATACTTTTCTTCATAGTAGTTAATACTACAGCCCCACATTTGTCCTAGAAATTCAATTAGAATCACGAACACAAAATCTAGAGAATTAAAGGATGAAAAACTTACTAGCAATTTTAACACTTGCATCAACCCTTTTCTTTGTTTCTTGTAATGAATCAGAGGATGGAGGAACAGAACTTCCTGATGAAGTGAAAACAGGATTAATTACAGCAAATGAAACCTGGACAGCCGATAGAATTTATGAGTTGGCAGGTCGTGTTGTGGTAGATGATGGGGTCACACTTACCATTGATCCAGGGACCATCATAAAAGGCAGAGAAGGAAGTGGATCATTGGCTTCCGCGTTGATTGTTGCTCGAGGAGGAAAGATCATGGCTGAGGGCACTGAAGAGGCACCAATAATATTTACATCTATATTAGACAATATTGCCATTGGTCAAAAAGCAGGTACAAACCTGGAAAGAACTGACAATCAGTTATGGGGAGGTTTAATTTTACTCGGTAGTGCACCGATATCTGCTGAAGAAGGAGATACTGAAGCTTCTATTGAAGGGATCCCTGCAGATGATTCTTTTGGACTTTATGGAGGAGACAATGTTGCAGATAATTCTGGAACGCTAAAATATGTTTCTCTTCGTCACGGTGGTTCCTTAATTGGAGATGGCAATGAAATAAATGGCTTGACCCTAGGTGGTGTGGGTACAGGTACAACCATTGACTACGTAGAAATCTTTGCCACATTGGATGATGGAATCGAATTTTTCGGTGGCACAGTAAACGTTTCAAACTTATTAATCTACTGGCAAGGTGATGATGGTGTAGATATCGACCAAAATTATTCGGGTACAGTTTCAAACTTTGCAGTCATGCATGGAGATGGAGTGGGTACTGATGAGGGGCTTGAAATAGACGGACCTGAAGGAACTGCTTCAAATGGTTTATTCACCTTGGTGGATGGAACAATTATGTCTGATGGGATAGCAGGGAGTGCTGCTGATCTAAAGTCAAAGGCTCAGGGAACATTTAGTAACATCAAGTTTTCAGGCTATAAAGACGGGGCTAAAATAAAGGTAAGATACAGCACCAAAGATTTTTGTGGCACGATCAAAACTGATGCTTATACAAATTTAATTGATGATACACCTTCACTTGTTTTTGAAGACACTGAATTCAGTTCCCTATCCGTTTACACAGGATCATTTAATACTGCTGATGGATCTGGAGAGGAAGATGTAGATACAGCATGTGATGTTCCAGGGGATGCTCAAACTGCCGCAGCAGCTAAAGCAATCTCTGCAACCGCTACAGGTGCTGATATGACCGTCTTTGATGCGTGGACACTCGCAGCAATCAATGGTCAAATACTGTAGACTCTTAGATTAAAATTTTTATTCAACCCTGGTGGATATTGTCCGCCAGGGTTAACACATACAAGGGGTATTTTTTAGCATTTTTTCTTATTACTAATGAATTTAAAAAGAATATTTTTAGCATCAATGTTGATCATAGCATTGAACATCCTTTATGCCCAAAAGGGTTACTTAAGGGGTAAAATTATCGATGACGAAGTTGGTGAAGCACTCATTGGTGCATCCATTGTATTAAAAACGGAGTCTTCAGTAGGTACGACAGCAGATTTTAATGGTGATTACTCCCTAAGTCTGGATCCAGGCACCTATTCTATGGTTGTTTCTTATGTCTCTTTTGCGACGATGACCATTGAAGATGTAGAAATCAAGGCAGACCAGGTTACGCCTTTAGATATTCGAATGAAGTCAGATCTTACCGAATTGGAAGCAGTAGTCGTTTCAGCGGAAGTAGTGAGAGACTCTGAAACTGCTTTGCTAACTGTTCAGAAAAAGTCAGCAAACGTATTAGACGGTATTTCTTCCCAGACATTTCGTAAGAATGGGGATAATAACTTATCTGCCGCAATGGGACGTGTGACAGGCGTATCTGTTCAGGAGGGTAAGTATGTTTATGTCAGAGGTCTTGGAGACAGGTATACTAAAACCACTTTAAATGGCATGAACCTACCGGGACTTGATCCGGACAATAATTCAGTTCAGATTGACTTGTTTCCAACTTCAGTATTAGAAAATGTGATGGTCTATAAAACATTTACCCCTGATTTATATGGAGACTTTTCGGGTGGCCTGGTTAATGTGGAGACAAAGAATTTTCCTGATATGAAAACCACGAGTTTATCTCTTGGGATTTCTTACAATCCATCGATGCATTTCAACAAGGATTATGTTACCTACCAGGGAGGTGGTTTGGATTTCATTGGTTTTGATGATGGCACAAGGAAATTACCCTTTGCTCAGAATACGAAGATTCCTAATGAGGTCTTGAACGACCCTCAATTGGAATCCCTCACACGTAGCTTCAATAATCAATTGGGTGCTGACAGAAAAATGAGTTTGATGAACTCAAGCCTGTCGTTTACTCATGGAAATCAAAAGGACTTTGATGGATTCACGTTTGGCTATAATGCAGTGTTTAATTACCAAAATAGATTTAACTATTTCGACAATACCACATTCAGCAGTATTTACCTGAAGAATCAAAATGCCGGAAGTAATAACCTGGTGCCTGAAGAACTAAGAACTGGTGAACTCGGAGAACACAATGTATTGTGGAGTGCCCTATTAACGGGTGCAATTAAATTTAATAATAGTGAGATTTCTGCCAATTTGATGCGTATCCAGAATGGGATCTCGAAAGCAGCTAGTAGAACCAATCAAAATTTTGAGCAGACAGGTGCTACCTTACATGAAAATATCCTGACCTATACACAGCGTTCATTGACCAACTTTATGCTTTCTGGTAAGCATAACTTTAATGGGAATACCCTGAAATGGACAAATTCAACTTCATTATCAAGGATTTATGATCCTGATTTCAGAATCACTTCTATTTCTCTTACTGATGGAGACACCACGCTACTTGTTGGTGATGGAGCTGGGATCAATCGATTTTACAGGGATCTTCATGAGTTTAATCAAAGTGTGAGGGTAGACTATACAATTCCTTATATGAGTAAGTCAAAATTACAAGTAGGACTTACTGGTTCTTACCGAACCAGAACGTTTGAGATTGACAATTATAATTTAAGGTATACCAATGCACTAGATATTTCTTATGATCCTGATTGGTTTTTACAAGAAGAAAATATCTGGACTCCTGAGACTACTCAGGGAACTTTTGTTGTTGGAAATTTTGAGCCTGCCAATACGTATGAAGCAAGTCAGGTTATTTCAGGAGCATATGCCATGACGGAGATGAGTTTCGCCGACAGGTGGAGAGCAATATATGGATTAAGAGCAGAATATGTAACCATGTATTACACAGGTCAAAATAACATTGGATCCATTATTTACAACAATGAGAATACCCTTGAGCAACTTGATCTTTTGCCATCCGCTAATCTGGTTTATACACTGATGGAAGGCATGAACCTGAGAGGATCTTACAACAGAACGCTGGCCAGACCATCTTTTAAGGAGAAGTCAGTGGCTCAGATTTTTGATCCAATTAGCCGAATCACCTTCCTTGGGAATATCGATCTTGAGGAAACACACATCAATAATTTCGATTTAAGATGGGAATATTTTTTCCAGGGAGACGAGATGTTCGCTATTTCTGGATTCTATAAGCAATTTGATGGTCACATAGAGTTTGTTGCGTTAGATACAGATAGAAATAGCATCAAACCCAGAAACGCTGGTAACAGTGAGGTTTTTGGAACGGAAATAGAATTCAGAAAGAAATTGGGCTTTGTTGCTCCTATGTTGTCAAATCTTTCTGTAGGTACTAATTTAACTATCGTAAGATCTTATGTAGAGCTTAAGTCGGTGATTGTGGACAATTCTGGAGGCACGGAATATGATTTAAGAGCCAATTACCTGAGAGAAAATGAAACACAGGCTGATACCCGGGACATGGCAGGGCAGGCGCCATATCTGATTAACGGTTATTTGAATTATAGCAATCCTGAAACAGATTTGAACATCAATGTTTCCTACAATGTGCAGGGAGAAAGTTTAGCAATTATTGGTAGTGGAAGGTTCCCTGATGTATATACCCAGCCATTTCAAAGTCTGAACTTCAATGCTTTCAGGTCTTTTGGTCCGGAACGTAAATCCAAGATCACCATTGCAGTAAAAAACATCATGGATTCCAGTCAGCAACAGATGTTTAGATCTTTTGGTGCTGATGATATTATATACTCAAATTTTTCTCCTGGTAGATCATTTTCGGTTAAGTATGGCTATACATTTTAAAGATAATTCTTAGTAATAAGAATACCCTGGGGGTCATCTACACTGCGGTAAGATGGCCCCTTTTTATTTGGACAATGCTGCAACTTTTTCTTTGGTATTTGTGAGTGCCTCATTCACTTTTTTCAGTTCATTGAAACATTTATTCTCAGCACTGGCATCACCTCTTGACTTATCGAGCTTTCTGGTAACCCTCATGGCCTGTTTTTCCAGCGTTTTTAGCTCATCTTGTAGAAAGGAGAGATAATATTCTTGCTTAAACTCAAAGAGTAAGGTTTTTACCTGGTTAAGGTATTTTTTTTCTAAACCAGCAGGGACCTCTTCATTTTTTAATGTTAGATAGAACATGCAACCCCTTCCATATTTCAGGCTTTTAGAGATCAGTTTCACATTAGCCATTTCCTCGTGAATGAGGGTTGTTTCATAGTACTTTCTCATGTTGACAGGCTTTCCAAAATCCCGTGCAAACTTCCACCATCCTTTCCTGACTTCTTCGTAATCAAAATCCAGAAAAGTTTTGAATCCCGGATACAGACTAGATTCAATGGTAAGACGAGCTTCTTCAATCTTGGTATCGTAACTTTGCGCGTAGAGACCAGCGGAGGAAAATATTAGTAGAAAAATATAGAGGATTTTGCAGGTCATTAGTTTATTTCAGAGAACCTATCAAATAACTTTCTATGTCAAAGGTATTAATCACAGGTGGAACCGGAATGATTGGAGCCAAAATCAGTGCTAAACTTCGTGAACAAGGTCATGAAGTACGTCATTTAAGTAGAAACGCAAACCTTGATGCAGAGTTTCCAGCATACGAATGGGACCTGAAGCATCAAAAAATCGATGAAGCGGCCTTTGACGAGGTCTCGATAATCGTCCATTTAGCGGGCGCAAGTATCAACCAGCGATGGACAGACCAAAATAAGAAAGTTATTATCGGTAGCAGGGTAGAATCAGCGAACTTGTTGTTTAGTTATGCAAAAAAATTAAACCTTCCACTTCAATCCTTTGTCTCTATGTCTGCCATAGGATATTACGGTGGAGATACTGGAGATAAATTGCTAAGGGAGAATGATCCACCAGGAAATGATTTCCTTGCAGACGTTGTAAAAAAATGGGAAGCTGCAGCAGATCAGTTTGAGTCCATTTGCCCGGTAACTAAACTGCGAACAGGAGTTGTATTGAGTATGGAAGGTGGAGCACTTCCAAAAATCGCATTGCCCACACGCTTTGGCCTGGGTGCACCTATCGGCTCTGGAAAGCAAGTGATGAGCTGGATTCACATCGATGATGTTGTAGGTGCTTTTTATGCTGCCGTAGCCGGTAAAATCAAAGGGACAATGAACCTGGTGGCCCCGCATCCTGTTACTAATCAGGAGTTCTCGAAGCAATTGGCTGCAGCTTTGCACCGACCTTTCTTTTTCCCCAATGTTCCTGCTTTTATCCTGAGATTATTTTTGGGTGAAATGTCCATCATCGTAACCGGCGGAAATAACGCAAGCAGTGATGAGTTGACAAAGGCAGGATATACGTTTAAATATGCTGAATTATCCAACACCCTGAAAGATTTGGTGGATTAAGAAAATTAATTTTTGATCATTTAAACTCACGTGTGTATAATATTGCACTAAATAAGTCATTGGGATTTTATAAGCTTGTCATCTACGGCGGTAGATAGCTCTATCATGTTGATTTCGATGATTTAAAAACTAAGACGAATGGAGAAGAAATCGAAGGGTATTATTCAACACGATGATAAGGTACTAGAAGCCTTCAAAGACAAAGACTGGAACGAAATAAAAACCTCTGATAGCTGGGTAATCTTCAAGGTCATGTCAGAGTTTGTTGAAGGGTTTGAGAAGTTAGCCAAGATCGGTCCCTGCGTTACCATATTTGGATCAGCAAGAACCAAAATGGATCAGCCTAACTATAAGATGACAGAAGATATTGCTGCCCGATTGGTTCGCAGTGGATATGGAGTCATTTCCGGCGGAGGGCCGGGAATTATGGAAGCTGCAAACAAGGGTGCCCATGCACAGGGAGGTAAATCTGTCGGGTTAAATATTGACTTGCCGTTCGAACAGCAACACAACGAGTATATTGATAGAGATAAGTTGTTGAACTTCGATTATTTCTTTGTTAGAAAGGTGATGTTTGTTAAATATTCACAGGGATTTATTGTTATGCCAGGAGGCTTTGGAACGTTAGATGAGCTATTTGAAGCCATGACGTTGATTCAGACCAAAAAGATCGGGAAATTTCCCATTGTCTTAGTTGGGAAAAAGTATTGGGAAGGCCTAATCACCTGGTTTAAGACAGTGCTTGTGGAGCAGGATAAAACAGTGAGTCCGGAGGATCTTGAACTATTCAAACTGGTAGATACCGCCGAAGAAGCGGTTGCTGTAATTGACGAATTCTACAGTAAATATCTATTGAGTCCAAATTTTTAAACTGAACAGGTGAGCATATCAGAAATAGTAGAGGAGTCAACAATGACCAGAAAAAGGGCAGAAGTCATTGAAATATTTGGAGCGCGCGAACACAATCTAAAGGATGTGAATCTAACGCTTCCTCGAAATAAACTGATTGTAATCACAGGGATCAGTGGGAGTGGGAAGTCTTCACTCGCTTTTGATACCATATATGCGGAAGGTCAGCGGCGATACATGGAAAGCTTTTCTGCTTATGCCAGGTCTTTCATCGGAAACATGGAGCGCCCCGATGTGGATAAGATCAACGGGCTAAGTCCTGTCATTTCCATTGAGCAAAAAACTACGAGCAGAAACCCCAGGTCTACCGTGGGAACGGTGACTGAGGTCTATGATTTCCTTCGACTGTTATTTGCCCGGGCTGGTGAAGCCTATTCCTACATCAATGGGAATAAAATGATTAAGCAGTCTGAGGAACAGATAGAGACGCATATTCTGAATGAATTCGAAGGTAAAAAGTTGACGATTCTAGCCCCCGTGGTGAAAGGTAGAAAGGGTCATTATCGGGAATTATTTGTTCAAGTCAGAAAGCTGGGCTTTTCTAAAGTAAGGATAGATGGAGAACTGACTGATTTGGTTCCAAAAATGCAGTTGGACCGTTATAAGACCCACGACATAGAAATTGTGATTGACCGGGTTATTGTTAGGAAAGAAGACAGAACAAGAATTACTCAGTCAATAAAAACGGCATTGAAACAGGGTGAAGGGGTGATGATGACCATGAATGAGGAAGGAAAGGTTTCGAACTTTTCTAAGAATCTTATGGATCCTGAATCCGGCCTGGCATATGACGACCCGGCACCGAATACCTTTTCATTCAATTCTCCCTATGGAGCTTGCCCTGAATGTCATGGTTTGGGCTTGATAGAGGAGATTTCAAAAGAGAGTGTGATACCAGACCCTTCTTTGAGCATAAGCAGAGGAGGGATTGCTCCATTAGGGGAATATCGTGATATCTGGATCTTTAAAAAGATTGAGGCAATTCTAAAGAGGCATAAAGCAAACCTGACTTCGCCGATTAACAAGATTCCAGAAGAGGCACTGAATGTATTGCTTTATGGAGATGATATTCCGGTCGCTGTTAGTTCTGTCAAATATCCCGGGACGGACTGGCATACCCAGTTCGAGGGAATCATCAAGTTTTTGGAGAAACAAAAGGATACGGGATCAGAAAAAATCAGAAAATGGGTAGAGGAGTTTACGGATACCAGGATCTGTCCTTCCTGTGAGGGGTATCGATTAAAAATAGAATCCCTTCATTATAAAATTGACAATGAGCATATAGGCAAACTAGCTGAGATGAATATTGACCAGCTCGCTGCGTGGTTTGAAGGCATTGAAGGCCGCCTGAATGAAAGGCAAAACATGATTGCTCAGGAAATCCTGAAAGAGATCAGAAAGCGCATAGGCTTTTTGACTGGTGTTGGATTAAACTATTTGAGTCTCAACAGGCCACTCAGAACTTTGTCTGGGGGAGAAGCTCAGCGAATAAGATTGGCTACTCAAATAGGAACCCAACTGGTAAACGTACTTTATATCCTGGATGAGCCAAGTATAGGGTTGCACATGAGAGACAATGTTAAGTTGATCCAGGCACTTAGGGATCTTCGTGACCTTGGCAATACGGTGATTGTGGTAGAACACGACAAGGAGATGATGCTGGCTTCGGATTTCATCGTTGATATTGGGCCAGGAGCAGGTATTCATGGTGGGCATATTGTGGCAGCGGAAAAGCCAGAAGATTTTGTTAAGAACCATACGGTGACCGCAGATTACCTCAATGGGTTGAGAAATATTGATCCACCAGCGACTAGGAGAAAAGGAGATGGAAATGTCTTAGCATTAAAAGGTGCTTCAGGACATAATTTAAAAGATGTAACACTTAATATTCCACTTGGTAAAATGATTTGTATCGCCGGAGTTTCTGGAAGTGGAAAATCTTCCCTGATCCATGAAACTTTGTACCCGGTATTGAGAACACATTTTTATCGTTCGCGGAATGAACCGCTCCCATATCAATCCATTAAAGGACTAGAACATATAGACAAAGTCATTGAGGTAGACCAATCACCGATTGGACGAACGCCAAGGTCCAACCCTGCAACCTATACAGGTGTGTTTACTGAAATAAGGGCCTTGTTTTCAGAATTACCGGAATCAAAAATCAGAGGTTACAAACCTGGAAGGTTCTCCTTCAATGTAAAAGGAGGCAGGTGTGAGACCTGTCAGGGTGGAGGCATGCGGGTCATTGAGATGGACTTTTTACCTGATGTGCATGTACATTGTGAGACGTGTAAAGGAAAAAGATATAACAGGGAAACCCTGGAGGTGAGGTTTAAAGGGAAATCAATCTCTGATGTATTGGATATGACAGTGGAGCAGGCAGTAGAATTTTTTGAATTCCAACCCAGGATACTCAGAAAGATTCAGACGCTCAATGAAGTTGGCTTGGGGTACGTATCTCTGGGGCAGCATGCAACAACTTTATCAGGGGGAGAAGCACAAAGAGTGAAACTGGCAACTGAACTCTCAAAGAGAGATACAGGTAAAACATTTTATATCCTGGATGAGCCTACTACGGGTCTGCATTTTCAGGATATCCAACATTTATTGGAGGTGCTACACAAACTGGTCAATAAGGGCAATACCGTTCTGATCATTGAGCACAACATTGATGTAATCAAGGTAGCAGATCACGTCATTGAATTAGGGCCCGATGCCGGAGAAAAAGGAGGTGAAATCATTGCTGAAGGAACTCCGGAAGAAATCATCAAAAGGAAGAAAGGCTATACCTGGAGCTACCTGCAAGAAGAACTTCGCTGATTCTTTCAGTGCGGAAGTTTCTTCCGTGCGGTCACCAAAGGCTTAATATAACAATCTCAAGCTAATTTTTAATAGAAATTAAGTCTTTGTGGCCACATTAATACAGCTATTTGCTATTTTTATTAAATGAGCGAAAAGTATAAGGTCGGTGATCAGGATATGCTTCATTTCGTGACGTTTGCTGTGGTTCAATGGGTTGACGTATTTACCAGGCAGATGTATAGGGATATTTTACTGGATAGTCTAAAGCACTGTCAAAAAGAGAAAGGTTTAGTATTGTCAGCCTGGTGTCTGATGAGCAACCATATTCACATGATTGTTGGTCGAGAGGAAAAGAATATGATCGAGGAGATTATCAGAGATTTTAAGAAATATACTTCAGTTCATATTTGCAGGGCGATTGAAAAAAACCCTAAAGAAAGCAGAAGGAAATGGATGCTAGAAATCTTCCGCGATGAAGCCATAAATAGTAAAAAACATCAAAAGTATTGCTTCTGGCAGAACTCATATCATCCGATTGAACTTAGCTATACTAGAATTATGGACCAAAAGCTAAATTACACACACGATAATCCAGTTAAAGCTGGGATTGTTGAGTGTGCCGAGGACTACCTGTATTCGAGCGCAAGGAATTATGTTGGGATGAAAGGGTTGATAGAAGTTGATCTTATTGAGTAGCGTTATTACGTCGCGCGGAAGAAACTTCCGCGCTGGGAGAAAAATTCTACAAGTAAAATTTACTTAATTAAATATTTCTAGTGCCGCGCGGAAGAAACTTCCACGCTGGTTTGGGGCTAGTTATGGTTATTTGAGAAACTTCCAATTAGGATTTAACACGCTCATTCCGCTCCAGTTTCTTTAGATTCAACTCTACGACAATAATTAAGATGACAAAATAGCTGATTAAAACAATTGCCCCTGGCCCGTTGTACATAGAGAAGTCAGTATACATGGTGATGAGGTAGTGGACGAGCGCAAGAACAATGCTAAAGATCATGGTTGCAATGCCAGAAAGCATGTTAGCATATTTCCAACTTCTATCAGATTTGATTGATCGGGGGGTTCGATATCCAATAACAATATTTCTGTAATTGCTAATCACGAGTAAAGAACCACCAACGAGAAATAAAAAGATATTCAACCAATAAAACCTTTCCATACAATTTTAATTAGCTTCTTTAGTTATCCCGTATTCAGCGCGGAAGTTTCTTCCGTGCCTAATCATAACCCTAACTAACTCTTCACAATCTGGAAGAACTCATTTTCGATTTGCCAGTCTTTGGCCAGGATGAGCATAGCCGTGGTTTCAGATTCCGTGACGTAACCTTTTCTATGGCAGTCTTCCCAAACAGCTTGTAATTGCTTCAATCTGTCACTCACTTCCATTTTAGGGAATACTTTCTTAAAAAACTCCCTGGATCTTTCAAAGGCAGACATGTATTCTTCGGCAATAAACTTGTTAGCCCATAGCATGTCATCATAAGCATCCAGCTTTTTGGCTGCTTTCTCAAGTAAAGCCTTTTCTTCATCATCCAATCCATGGTAATGAAAGATCAAAGACTTTAATAGCATGATTGCTTTATTCAAGTTAGGATCCACTAGAAGTCGTCTATTTATGGATAGGTAATTTGGCAAATAACCAAATGAAAGTAAACATGATCCTGTGATTTTTATCAAAAAAATTCCGCTAAACCATTAGACGACTGGCAATTTCATCTGCAAGAAACCAGCCCTTTTTAGTTAGCAGGAAACGATTATTCTCGATTACTGCGTACTGGTCATTGATCAGCTGTTGTATAAATTTTTCATGGGTAAGCAGAAAATCTATTCCAAATTGTTTTTCGTATATCGCTAGATCAATTCCCC
The DNA here is from genome assembly GCA_043554545.1 of Marinoscillum sp. Classification (GTDB taxonomy): domain Bacteria; phylum Bacteroidota; class Bacteroidia; order Cytophagales; family Cyclobacteriaceae; genus UBA7330. The sequence goes on from CP121337.1 coordinate 4,547,815, forward strand.
AGATATTTCGGATTCGCGTAAGCATAAATTCATTTTGCTTATCAGTCTTTGTCAAAATTTCTTCCTCGCAAGGGAGCTCGCCATGGCTTAAGCGCTGCACGTACTTCTGATTATTCCTGACATTCCAGGTCCTGGAGATTCGATTAAATGAATGCGCGCCGGGACCAATGCCCAGGTAATTCTTACCTTTCCAATAGGAAGTATTGTGAGCTGAATGTTGATCAGGTTTTGAGAAATTAGAAACCTCATAATGCAGGTATCCAGCGTTCTCTAAAAGTGAAATAGCCAACTGATACTGATTTAGGTTTTCTGTTTCGGGGATTTCCTGAAATTTTCCCGTTTCCGCCCATTTTCCAAAGGCTGTTTTTTCTTCAATCGTCAGGCCGTAAATGGAAACATGTGTGGGATCATAGGTCAACAGCTTTTGTATATCGTCTTCCCATATCTTCATATCTGCTGGGGGGATGGCATATATTAGATCAGCATTAAAATTCCGGAAGTTTCCAGCAATCAACTCAATGGCATCTTTGGCTTGTTTTGAGTCATGAGACCGGTTGATATAGCTCAATTTTTTATCGTTGAAGGTTTGGATACCCAGGCTAATGCGATTGACCCCATTAGATTTCCAGCCGTCTATCAGATTTTGGTTGACATCATCGGGGTTTACTTCCAAAGTGATTTCTGCTCCCCCTGCAACCTTATAATATTTATGAATAGCCGAAAAGATCTTTGCTAATTGTTGAATAGAAAGAAGGGAAGGTGTGCCTCCCCCAAAATACACGGTTTCTATTGTTGAGGAACCTAAATAGTTTTTCCTAAATTCAAGTTCCTTACATAATGTGTCAACAAGGTCGTCTATGTTTTTACGATTGGTACTGAAGTGAAAATCACAGTAATGACAGGCCTGCTTGCAAAAAGGAATATGAAGATAAATGCCACTCAATTATTTCAGCTTTAAATTGCAAAGGTATCATTGTTATTCATGCTAAGAATTGGTCTGATCATAAGTTTTCTCTGTCTTTTGAAACCCTGCTGGGGACAAGTATCAATTTTCCTTGATGGAAGCGAACAATCTACTCAAATCACAACAAATCAGGAGGCAGCCAATATTGCTCAAAGACAGTTGAATGAACTTATAAGAGCCGGATATCTTTTTGCTAGTATTGACTCCATTGCAGAATTGGATTCTGTATCCCGCATCTATATCCACAAAGGCGAAAAAGTAAGAATGATTATTGACAGTGTCAATATGCAATTAGAACCATTCGATAGATTTAATCGATTTGACGGTAGCAGTTCCAATGAAATACTCAAAGATTTTTCTTCTCATGGCTATCCCTTTATAAGACTGAGCTGGTCAGACATGAAACAGGATAAGCGGGAGCGCATTCATGCCGTACTCAATATCGACCCTGGGCCTTTTATTGTGAATGACACATTGGTGGTTTTGAATCCTGTAAAAACCAAGCGCAGGTTCATTCAACGCTCCATTGATCTTGTAGTTGGAGAACCCTACAACGAGCTGGCGTATCAAAACGTCGCAGAAAAGCTGAAAAGGATTCCTTTTATTGAATTGAAGTCAGCACCTGACATTGCGTTTAGTGCAGGTAAAGCAACGACCTATCTAAACCTGGAAGAGAAAACTTCAAGTTCGTTTGAAGGGATTTTGGGTCTTCTACCTAATCAAAGGGCCAATGGCAATTTGTTATTAACCGGATACCTGGACCTAAGCCTGGGCAATTTATTTGCTACAGGGAAACAACTTTCATTTAACTGGCAGCAATTTGCCGTTCAGTCTCAGCAACTTTCCATAGCGTATGATCACCCGTACTTACTTGGAAGCAATGTGCTGTTGGGTGCCGGATTTAAATTGCTGAAGCAGGATTCAACATTTATTACCCGTGATGTTAATCTGCATATAGGCACTTACTTATGGGAATATGTAAGGTTTGATGGCTCTTATTCAAGATTTGAAAGTGATGTGGTTACTCCCGAGGTGGAAAGCGCATCCAATGAATTATTGGCAGACTATACCACAGACCTATACGCTTTACAGATCTCCCGAGAGCAGTCTTCAAATACCTTTGGCTCCTATTGGAATTATAGTGCCCAGATGACCTTTGGTCGGAAAAAGATCAATAGAAACCCAGCCTTTCCTGTGGCTTTTTATGATTCTATTGCAACTATTAGTACAGTATATCGGCTGGATATCCACTCCCGATGGCAAAATATACTTTTTGGGCAAACTGCACTTTTTCTTCAGAATGATCTGGGGTTATTAGAAAATGAGCAGATTGTCAGGAATGAACTTTACAGAATGGGAGGGCTGAAGTCCCTTCGGGGGTTCAATGAAAACTTCTTATTTGTGCAAAACTATCTTTTGAATAAGGTTGAACTGAGGCAATATTTTGAGCAAAATTCCTTTCTAACCGTATTTTATGATCAATTGATTTATAATAATTTCAGTCAATGGCGCTATCCTTTTGGACTGGGGGTTGGATTTTCGCTCGCCACTTCCAATGGCTTGTTTAGTTTTGCATTTGCTTTGGGAAGTTCAAGCGAAAGTCAGTTTGATGTGAACAATACCAAAATCCATTTAGGATACACTTCTAAGTTTTAATGCATGAGGTTATTTTTCAATGTGCTAATGTTTGTCGGGTTATTGAACATTGGCTATGCCCAGTATAAAGAAACTCTAGTTGACGGGTGGTTTGTGGTTGAGAATAACCGCATGAAACCTGTCATATCACTAGATGATTATACGTTGGTTAATCTGGTATTAGAAACGAAGAATAAAAATGATACTTTCAAAATTTGCCACAGCTCCCCCATCGATATCTGGTTGAACAATGCTTTATTTTTCAGGCAACTCACTGCAGAATGTGATAAATATTGGGTAGGGGAACTTTTCGAGCTCACAGGAAGTGACTCTATTGTAGTCTCTGTCGCGTACGAACAATATGCAGAAATTGAGGCATCAATTATTACAAGCGTGACCCAAGAGGATTCCATTATTAGAGGAAGAGGCCCTGATAGCATGTCCAATTTTTATTTGGAATCATTAATGATCATCTTATTTGCGGCTGCAATCTTAAAATATTTTTTCCCTTTAAAATTTGAAAGAATCTTCAGCAATCCGCTGGCAAGCCGATCGTCTTCAGATCTCAGCGAATTCTACACTGGTTTTTGGGACCTTGAAAATCTCATGACTACTGTAGTGTTTTCATTTTTAGCGGCTGTTCAAATTATATATATGCACGAGGCATTTTCTATTTGGCCTTACCTCAACACCTTAAATGATCAATACCTGATTCAATGGCTGTTCGTTTCAGGGGTCATTCTATTGTTTTTACTGATAAAATATCTCTTCTCACTGATTATGTCACTTTTGATGCAAACACGGATATTGCCTAACATTCAGTTTCAGGATTTCATCCAGGTATTTATGTGGGTTTCTATATTGAGTCTCGGGCTCTTTTTTGTGGACCTTTACCTGATAAAGAAAACAACGGATAGCCTGGTTAATCTTACCTATTTTCTTTCTATCACTGTTTTGATTGGGTTTCAATTATGGCTGTATTTTAAATTTGTTAAATTTTATTCGCATAAAAAACTCCTGATAATTTCCTACCTTTGCACAACTGAGTTTTTTCCGGTCTTCTTGATCATATTTTGGTTAGTGAAATAGGAAGTTGGTTGAAGTCATAACGAATTGACATGAGTGAAGAATTACTTATTACAGATAAAGAACGGCTCAATAAAGTATCCTCAATTTTAGTATCACAACCTGAGCCTACAGACAAGAACTCTCCCTACTATAAGCTTTCGGAGAAATACAATATTCAAATAGATTTCAGGCAATTTATCCAGGTAGATCCTGTAGATGGAAAGGAATTCAGAAAGCAGAAAGTCAACATTCTTGACCACACAGCAATAATCTTTACCAGCAGGAATGCCGTTGATCACTTTTTTCGCATCGCATTAGAAAATAAAGTGGAGGTGCCTAGTGACATGAAGTATTTCTGTGTGTCTGAGCAAACAGCAAATTATCTACAGAAATATATTGTCATCAGGAAAAGAAAGATTTTCACAGGAGAGCGTACGGCTTCTGACTTGTTTGATGTAATCAAAAAGCATAAAGATGAAAAATATCTTTATCCCTGTTCTAATATCAGGAAAGATGACATCCCTAATTTTCTGAAGACTAACGGATATAAGTTTAACGAAGCGGTGATATATAAGACTGTAGCAGCAGATCTTTCTGATCTTGCAGATATAAAATACGACATCATTGCCTTTTTTAGTCCTTCAGGAATTCAATCCTTATTGGACAATTTTCCTGATTTCAAACAAGAAAAAACAAGGATTGCTGCTTTTGGCCCAACTACTGCCAAAGCAGTAAAAGATGCAAATATGATTTTAGATATTCAAGCGCCATTACCCAACGCTCCCTCTATGACTGGGGCCATTGAATTATATATCAAGAAAGCGAACAATCTTTAGATATTAGCGTTTTTAGGTTTTAGTGTTTACTATTAAACTATGTTAAAGAAATGGCTATGCATTGTTTTCCTGTTTTCCCTGAGCGGTAGCGCTTTGGCGCAAAACGGATTTTTCTTTAGCCATTATATGTTTAATCCCTCATATTTCAATCCAGCATGGGTTGGCACCGAGCGACAAGCTTTTGCAGCTTTTCAATACCGCAACCAGTGGCTCGGTTATAGCAGTTCTTTTGATGGAGAAGGCGGCGCTCCAAGTACCCAGTTACTAACTTTCAATGTGCCCGTAAATGGGGTGATTTCAGGTCTTGGGGTAAACCTTTCAAATGACAACCTGGGACCACTTAATAATGTCATGGGTCAGTTCTCTGTTTCTGCAAAGTGGGAACTGAATATTGGGACGGTTTCCTTTGGTTTGATGCCTTCATTCTTTTCCCAAACACAAAAGTTTGATGAGTTAAGGTTCAATGATCCGGAAGACCCTCTGAATATAGGTACCAGACAAACCCAGATCAATCCGGACTTAGGTGCAGGTATTTTCTTTCAAACAAACAAGAACATATATATAGGTATCAGTGCATTGAATTTATTAGAGCCATCCTTCAATTTTGGTATTAATATCGATACCGTTGATTTTGGCAATAAGTTTAAAAGAAATTATACCGGGTTGATAGGAACAGCGATAAACCTGAATCCGGATCTTACTATACGTCCAAGTGTTTTAGTGAGGTCTGATTTAGTAGGTGTCACTTTCGACCTGAGTGCAGTTGCTATTTTTAAGGAAAGGATGTGGGGAGGGCTGTCTTACAGAAGGTCGGAGTCAGCAATACTTTTATTGGGGTATAGCTTATTGGAGGACAATGTTTTGAAACTGGGCTATTCCTTTGATTACGTGATTCAGGAACAGGATGCGAAACAGCCTACTTCTCACGAAATCTTTATTAGATATGATATTCCTGATTTAATTTTTGGTGGGAAAAAGATAGTAAAAACTCCAAGATTCAGTTTTTAGCATAAGCAATTCGGCCAATTTTTAACTTAAACACGTATTTTTTGGATAATTTCAATTCAAAATTTGTGTTGAAGAATCATTAGGTTATATATTTAGGCCCATTTTGATGCAATATTTTACAATAAAGTTTGTTTAATTTACATACTGACTAGGTTCAAATTAGGTGTTATGAATAAAATGCGTGTTTTTTCGCTTTCCACGTTAGTATTACTTTCTCTCGGCGTACTGATCCAAAGTTGTGGTCTGTTCGGTGGTGGAGGAGGTTCAGATCGTGGTGAGCTAATCGGAGTACAAGGCCGTGAAGGCTGGGAAATGACAAGACCTTATGGAATGGCAGCAGTACCTGCTGGAACATTTCACATGGGGCAAGCTGATCAGGATGTTGCAGCTACACAAATTAACTTTAATAAACAGGTTACTATCAGTGCGTTCTTTATGGATGAGACTGAGATCACCAACAATGAGTATCGACAGTTTACTGTTGCGATTACTGAGGGATCAGAAGTAGACCTGCCACAAGGTTATGCTGTTGCTGACTTACTTCCTGATACTACAGTGTGGGTAAAAGATTTTACGCACCACATGGGAGATCCAATGATGGTTTATTATTGGTCTCATCCTGCATTCGATGATTATCCAGTTGTAGGTGTTGATTGGGATGCAGCCAGATTTTTCTGTGACTGGAGGACCCAACACTTAAACGAATACAGATCGAGTGTTGGACTTTTTGAGATGCCAGCGTTCAGACTTCCTAACGAAGCTGAGTGGGAGTATGCATCCAGAGGAGGAAGAGATATGGCAAAATATCCATGGGGTAATCCTTATATAAGGAATACCAAAGGGTGTTTGTTGGCAAATTTCAAGCCGGGAAGAGGTAACTATTTTGATGATGGTTTTGCCTACACTTCTCCGGTTGGTACTTATTTTGCCAATGAGTATGGATTATTTGACATGGCAGGAAATGCTGCGGAGTGGTGTGAAGATGCCTACAACCCTGCATCAATGCCCGTGGTTTGGGATTTGAACCCAACCTACTATGATGAGCGGGTAAATTATAAGATCGTTCGAGGAGGTTCATGGAAAGACATAGCCTACTATCTGGAAACAGGTACCCGAACTTTTGAACACAGAGATTCAACACGTTCTTCTGTTGGATTTAGGTGCTCAATGACTTATATTGGTCGTTCTTCAGGATATGAATTTTAAAAAAGCTATAAGATACTAACCTAAATATTTAAAATAATGAGCAAAAAAGGCGGATTCCAAGAGTTACTCTTTAAGACCATCATGCCGAAAATTTACGGTATTGGTGCTGCAATTGTTATTGTTGGTGCAATGTTTAAAATCCTTCACCTACCTGGTGCAGCAATTATGCTTGGAGTTGGACTTACAACTGAGGCAATCATTTTCTTCTTAAGTTCTTTTGAACCTATGCATAAGGAGCCGGATTGGGCTAAAGTGTATCCTGAGTTATCTGATGATTATGATGGGCCTACCAACAAGCCTGCACCAGCCAGAGCAACTGGAGTGTCAGCTTCTTTAGACAAAGTAATGGCTGATGGAAACATTGGACCTGAACTAGTAAAAAGTCTTGGAGATGGTATGAGAAATCTTGCTGACTCAGCAAAGAAAATGTCAAACCTTGGAGATGCAGCTCTTGCTACAAACGAATATACTGGCAATGTGAAACAAGCTTCTAAGTCATTGGCGGAAGTCAATAAGTCATATGCCAATATCACGCAATATGTAGGTGAGATTGCGAATGCTGCCAAAGACACGAAAGGGTATCAGAATGAAGTTCAAACAGTTACTAAAAGCCTCGGTGCTTTGAATGCTGTATATGAAATGGAGTTGAAAGATGCTCAAAGTCATGTGCAGTCAATGAATAAATTTTATTCTAATGTCACTGAGGCCTTGACAAGTATGGCTGATGCTGGCAAGGAAACAGCAGCTTTCCAAACAGAATTAAACGAATTGACTACAAACATTGCCTCACTCAACAAAGTCTATGGCAGTATGTTGAGTGCAATGAAGCAAGGTTAATTTTTCCACAAATAAGCTAAAATAAATAAAAATATGGCTGGAGGAAAAGAAACGCCAAGACAGAAGATGATCGGGATGATGTACCTGGTACTGACAGCATTGTTAGCACTGAACGTTAGCTCGACGGTCATCGATAAATTTGTATTTCTGGATGACTCTCTTGTAAGAGCCAATAAAGAATCAGCAGAACGTAATTTAAAGACGCTTGAGAGTATTAAGAGTACTGTTTCGGATTTGGGTAACAGGGAAGCCGATGTCCAAATCGCTGAAGCAGCAGCTGACCTAAGGGTAAAAGCAGATCAAATATTAAAAGAGATCACTTTATTAAAAGATACTTTGATTGGACTTACCGGAGGTTATCTGGAAGGGCATTCTCCTGATTATATCGGAGATGCCAAAAACCTGGTTGGTAAAACGGATTACGATAAAGTTGGTCACTACATGATGCCACAAGAAGAAGGTGGAGAAGGTCATGGAGCCAGGCTTAAGCAATTACTTAATGAATATGCCGAATATACCGGTGAAATGGCGGCACGCTTTGGAGCAAGTGCCGATGAGGTAGCTCGTTATCAACCCATCGCCTTAGATGCGGATGAGGACCCTGTTTACAGTTTGGATCCTAACCAAAAGGGTAAGAAGTTCTCTACATTGGCTTTTGATAGTTCACCAACACCTGCAGGATTAGCAACACTAAGTGAATTTCAATCCAGGGTATTGGGTTATGAAACCAGGTTGGTTGCATTTCTAGCTGGAAAAGTTGGAGCTGGAGATCTAAAATTTGATCGAATCGAACCAATGGTAAGACCAGAATCTAAATATGTAACTGCAGGTGCGAAATATGTAGCAGAAATGTTTATTGCAGCCTCTTCCTCTGGAGTAACACCAACCATGGCGTATAATGGAAATTCAATTCCTGTTACAGATGGAATAGGATTGGTTGAGTTTACAGCCAAAGCCAATAATTACGACGAAAATGGGCTTTCGCAACAATCTTACAAAGCGGAAATTTCTGTAACGATGCCTGGCGGCAGAGATACAGTCTTTACGAGTCAAGTAGATTATTTTGTTATTCAACCGGTGATTCAGGTACAATCTACTTCAGTAAATGCTTTGTATTATCAGTGTGGTAATGCGTTAAATGTAACAGTTCAGGGACTCGGACCAACATTTGTTCCATCTTTTTCTGCCAAAGGGGCACAAGCTATTAAAGGCGGAGGAACCCAGGTTACGCTAGTGCCTACTTCCACAAGTAAGGTCACGCTAAGTGTTTCCAATGGTGCAAATTATATAGGTAGCAAGGAATTTGGTGTAAGGCCCGTGCCGCCGCCGGATATTGTATTTGCGACTCCTCAGGGACCAATAAATATGAAATCTGGAATGTCATCTAAAACACCAAGAATGCAAATTGGTGCAGTAGCTGATGAAAACTTTCAACAGACGCTTCCGGATGATGCAAAATTCAGAGTGGCACAAGCAACATTAACACTAGTTAGTGGTGGTTTAGCACGTGGTTCGATCAATGTATCAGGAGGAGCGGTCAATCTGAGCCCTGTTTTAGGGAATGCTAGAAAGGGAGATATTTTGAATGTGGAAATCAAGTTGGTTCAGAGACAAAATTTCAGAGGTAATGTGGAGCCTTTTAAAATAAGGAACGTATTCTTTAATATTCCACTGCAATAGTTGAGTTAACAAACAGGTTATGAAAGGAAGCATGGCAAAAGATTATACAGGTATGAATATCTGTCATGCGGATTTCATGTCTACATGCTGGAGCGCGATTTGGCACCCGGGCATGTGTACTAGTAAATGGTAAAAAGTAAACACATGAAAAGAATAAGTTATGCAATAGTCTTTTTTCTCCTGTGTTCAGGTGTCCTGATTGCCCAGGATAAAGGGCAGCCGATTATCAAGTCGGAGGTACTTGAAGCACATATCATGTTCGAGAAACAGGTATGGAGAAGGATGGACTTAAAAGAGAGACAAAACACACCACTGTTTTCTAAGAATGCAGAGGTGCCGAGACTGCTGATAAGTGCAGTAAGAGAGGGCTTGATTAAGCCATATAAGACGGATTCATGTCTTAACTTAATGGCTGATGATGAATTTGAAGAGGCTGTATCTATCGAACGCCAGCAAGACGCATTTGGCGGCGGTGGCGGCGGAGGATTTGATTCCTTTGGTGGTGGTGGTTTTGGTGGTGGTTTTGGGGATACTCAGACCAGTACTGAGCCAGCTCCTGAACAAGAGTCAGTTAAAGAGTATGATGCGATTCCACCAGATCTTTTTTCAGTAGCTTATCTGAAAGAGGATGTTATTTTTGATCGCAACCGGTCAAGAATGCTATGGTATATCAGAACAGTATCGTTGGCTTTGCCTGCGGGTGATGTTACCTGGAACCCTGCTGGTTTCGAAAAAAAGGTAGCTCATTTCAAATATCAGGATGTAGTAGATCTTTTTCGAGGACCTTACGCTGAGAAAGCCATTTGGTTTAATAACCAAAATCAGGCACAGCATAGAAATATCGCTGATGCCTTTGAATTAAGGTTGTTCAAAGCACCTATCGTGAAAGTTTCCAATGCTCAGGATCTTGACGTGCGACAGCTTACAACAGAAATTTATGATGCTATTTTACTTTCTCAGGAGTATGAAAATAACCTGATGGAGTATGAAAGCGAATTATGGGAATACTAGGTTAGTAAACTTTTCTTATAGAAAGAAGGGGGTCAATTTTGATCCCCTTTTTATTTGCCCTCGCTTTTATTAATTCTTATGGTAGAATATTTCAGGAAGGAGACTTGTTCATAGCAGCGGCTTCAATGGAATTGACATTGCTCTTAAACAACAGCGGGAAATGGTCACTCTTCAGCTGAGGCCTTTTCTTCAAAATATGCTTTGATGATTTTGGCCTTGTGTAATCCAATAATCTCAGATAGTGTAGTAACTCCTAACTCACTTATTCTCTTCACACTTTTATATTCACCTAAAAGCATACTTTTTGTTTTTTCTCCAATACCATTAATGTGATCAAGTTCAGAGGCAACAGATGCTTTGCTTCTTTTCTGTCTGTGGAAAGTAATGGCAAAACGATGTGCTTCATCACGTAATTGCTGCAAAAGTTTTAGAGAACCGGATTTTTTGTTGATATATAAAGGAATCTGATCTTCCGGATAGTAAATTTCTTCTAACCTCTTTGCTATTCCAATAATTGGGATTTTTCCATAAATGTCCAGCTCTTTAAGGGCTGCTACGGCAGAAGATAGTTGACCTTTTCCACCATCAACAATGATGAGGTTAGGAAATGCTTCCTTTTCCATTTTTAGTCTATAGTATCGTCTTCCTACCACTTCTTTCATAGAAGCAAAATCATTAGGTCCTTCTACCGTTTTGATGTTAAATTTTCTATAGTCATTTTTACTTGGCTTGCCATTTTTAAAGCATACCATAGAGGCAACTGGATTTGTGCCCTGGATATTGCTATTGTCAAAGCACTCAATGTGGACAGGTAATTCCGTTAATCTAAGATCTTCTTTTAATTGTTCGAGTACCTTGATGTTGTATGGTTTTTTGGCCTCTAGACGTCTGGACTTGTCGTTCTTATAAAACAGTGCGTTTTTCACTGAGAGGTCAACCAACTTTTTTTTGTCTCCTATACTTGGAGTGGTTACCGTAACTCCTTCCCATCCCATGATATTTTGATTGGAAAATATTTCGTTGCTAATACTGTCGTATTTATTTCTTAAATTGAAAAGGACTACCTGCAGAAGTTCTTCAACAGGTTCATCAATCTTTTTGGCTGTTTCCACTGTTTCAGATACGCGAATACTGCCATGCTGAATTTTCATGTAGTTGATGTAGTAACGGTCTTCATTGCTAAGTATACCTATTACATCTACATCCGTAATTTTTTGATTTACGATCAGTGATTTAGACTGAAATTTTTCAAGTTTTTCCAGTCGTGTTTTGTAATCCTGGGCTGTTTCAAACCTTAAATCCTTAGCAGCCTCATTCATACACGCTGTAAAGTTTTTCTTTACTACATTGATATTTCCTTTAAGAACTTCTTTTGCACTTTTAATATCTTCCAGGTAGACTTCTTCCTTTTGTAAGCCAACACACGGTCCGAGACAATTACCAATGTGATATTCAAGACAGACCTTAAACTTTTTCTTTTCAATGTTTTCCTCTGACAACACGTAATTACAGGTTCGGATCTTGTAGAGTTTTCGTAGTAGATCCAGTACGGCTTCCATGGCTTTTACACTTGTGTATGGACCGAAATATTCACCTTTAGATCTGATAATTCTTCTGGTAGCATACACCCTTGGAAACCGCTCATTGGTAATACAGATACTCGGAAAACTTTTATCATCCTTTAGTAGAATATTGTACTTGGGTTGATGCTCTTTAATCAGACTGTTTTCCAGCAAAAGCGCATCAAATTCTGAGTTGACTATGACGACTTCTATAGATTTGATTTCACTGACCAGCTTAAATGTTTTTCGATTTGATAAACCAGTTTTATTAAAATAGCTAGATACCCTTTTAGAAAGGTCTTTGGCTTTACCTACATAGATGATAATGTTGCTGGAATTGAAGAATTTATAAACACCAGGTTGGTGAGGCAGCAAGAGGTATTCATCAGGCGTAAATTTTTGTGCTTGCATCAGAAGATTGCCTCTTCTTCTACTACTTCAGTTATCACAGTATCTGATGATTGAATAGCTGCGTCATATTTGGTGCAATCAAGTTCAATAGATAGTGGCTTCACAGGTTTTGGGAATGGGCCTTTGGTATATCCCAATGTTGGGTCAGCATATACCTGTTGCATGAAATTATCCCAAATAGGCATGGCAGTTCTGGCTCCCTGACCTAAATACCAATTTTCAAAGCGTATACTTCTTTCCTCACCGCCAACCCAAGCACCTGCTACCAGGTCTTTGGTAACACCCATAAACCATCCATCAGAAGCGTTCTGAGAGGTACCTGTCTTTGCGCCAATCTCATTGCCGCTTTTTACTTCATCACTTAAATAGAATGCAGTACCGAATTCAGTCACTCCTTTTAACATGTGAAGCATCACATAAGCCGTTTCTTCATTGATTGCTTCTCTTTTATCTGGCACAAATTGGTGAATAACATTCCCATTTTTATCTTCAATTCGGTCGAGGAATGATGGTGTCGTATGTGTGCCTTTATTAACAAAAGTGCTATATGCGCCGACCATCTCATAAACAGAGACATCTCCTGCTGCACCTAGTCCCATGGCCGGGACCGCGGCGATATCACTTTCTATACCCATTCTTCTGGCGTATTCTTTGACTGTACTGGGTTGTAATTGACGCATCATGAATGCGGTAATGCTGTTAACGGACCTCGCCATGGCTTGACGGATCGTCATTACTTCGCCGGAAAACCGACCACTGGAATTCTGTGGGGTCCATGGCTCTCCGTTGTTTGATAGGGAGACTGATACATCAGCCACCGGAAAGCATGGTGAATAACCGTTATCAATTGCTACTGTATACACAAAAGGTTTAAATGTTGATCCTGGTTGTCTTTTACTCTGTCTTACATGATCAAATTTGAAATACTTATGGTCTATTCCACCTACCCAGGCTTTGATTTGTCCGCTTTTAGGGTCCATCGCCATGAAGCCAGTTTGCAAGAAACCCTTGAAATACCTTAAAGAATCATACACATTGAAGACAGTGTCTATCTCACCACTCCACGAAAACACCTGCATCGGTCTTTTCTCCCTTAATTTAATTTCAACCGAATCAGAAGAATTACCATATTTACCGACAAGAAATTCATAGTAGTCTGTTTTTTTCACAGCTTTTTCCAGGTAGTCTGGAATTTCTCTACCGTCTTCGTCAATCCAGGGTGCCCGTTTACCCAGGTGTTCATCAAAAACCTGTTGCAGGGTATCCATGTGTTCCCGTACGGCAAGTTCAGCGTATTGCTGCATTCGACTGTCTATGGTTGTATAGATTTTTAGTCCATCTCCCCAGAGATCTAACCCTCGTTCTTTTGTCCAGCCCATGAGGTAGTTTGCCAATACAGACCTGAAGTAGGTGGCAATCCCTTCATTGTGACTTTCCACTTTGTAATTAAGACCAAAGTCAGAAGTACTTAGGGTATCGTAAGATATCTTATCAATAAGTTCATACTTATATAAGTTATATAGTACCTCCGTTCGTTTAGCTCTGGCATTGTCCGGATTGAGTATAGGACTATATCTTGTTTGCGCGTTGAGTGCTCCTACTAACAAGGCAGACTCCTTATGATTAAGCTGAGAGGGAAGTTTATTGAAAAAGGTTTTTGCCGCGGAATGAATCCCAAAAGAGTTGCTACCAAATGGAACGGTATTCAAATACATCGCTAAAATTTCTTCCTTGGTATAAGATTGTTCCAGCTGCACTGAAATAATATATTCCTTGAGTTTTGTGATTATTGGACCCACGGATGAATACTTATAGAGCGTTCCTTGATTTTCGGTTTCAGTCCTGTAGAGGTTTTCTGCAAGCTGCATGGTGATGGTACTCCCTCCTCCTTCATATAAGGAGGTTAGACGACCAATGATTGCTCTGATCAGGCCTCTCAAGTCAATTCCCGGGTGTTGTTTGAAACGGAGATCTTCGGTAACAAGTAACGTATTTACCATTTCGGAAGAAAGCTCCTCATAGCTAACCGGCGTTCGGTTAGTTCTATAGTATCCACCTATGGAAACACCATCCGCACTTATTAATTGCGTTTTTAAGTCTGGATCTGGCTTTTCCAGTGCTTGCAAGCTTGGTAGACCACCAAACCAACCATTGTAGTCTACTTTTACGGCATAAAACAATAGGGGTACGGATATAACTCCTATGAAGAAAACCGTCCAGGAGATAATTACGATTGAGCGTACAAAATTTTTATTCATTTAATCCTCAATAGTTTCTTTCAAAAAAATTCAGATAAGCGTTCAGGTCTTTTGTTTGGTAAAAGACGTCAAAATTCTCTTCTGTTATGGCGAAGAAGTAAAATTTTTCTCCTTTATACAATTCAGATAGCGAGAGTTCTGACGCTATTTTTTCTAAAAATTTAACGGCACTGCCTTTAGCAGGAAACTCGTTGACCAGTACCATAGCATTATTCTCATCGAGAATAAGTGTGCCCGTTTTCAGGTCAAAGTTATTTGCCTGAATAAATTTATCAATTTCTGATGGAACACCTTGAGAAAGTTCTGGCTTACTGGCGTATACGATTAATAAATAGTGTTTTTTATTAAGATTTTGACTGAAACGAGCCTTGGAGCTGTTGTATAAATTAATTTGATAATCTTCTGAACTTTTTACCAGTTTTTCAGCGTAAGGTTTAAGTTCACTTTCAGAATAATTTTTGACAAAATTATTGAGTTCATATTGATATCGGTATTGACCATCTAAGACACCGGTACAAAGAATTTGTAGCAGCTTAAGGTTATCACTAAAATCATTGTTGGGGTGTAATGTCAATGTGCTATCCAACCGCCTTTTAGCTTCTTCTATGTATCCATTACTATACATTCGATAGGTCTCATTATATATTTTCTTTAATTTTTCTGTCAGTGCCTGGCTCTCCTCTTTGTAGTTTGGGTTATCAACTAATTTGGCATAGATGGTTCCAGGGTATTCATTCTTTAATTGTTCGCCACGTTCATATGACATAGATGGGTTCAAGTTCTTATAGATTAGAAAAAGCTGATAGAGAATTTCAGGTCGATATTCTGAAGAAGGAAATCGGTTATTCAGTTGTTCGAAAGTAAGTACTGCATTTTGTTTTTCGTCTAACTTGAAATTGTAGATGAAACCTAATTTATACAAGGCCTCCATGATTTGATTACGTAAAACTTCCTTTTGACTTTCTTCGAATGGAACTTTGGCAACCATACTACTCACTTCACTATCTATAGATTCTTCCTGGGTTTCCTCGACTTTTACTTCTTGCCCACTGATCGGATCGTTGGAGGAGGAGGTTACCTGGCTACTTGATTTACTACTTCGCCTCCAATTGTCTTCGAGTGTACGCGAACCCCAAATGCGTTTGAACTCCGAAGATCCACGTCCTATTGTAGTTGGGTTATAAAAGTACCATTTAGCGCCAGAGGTAATGCCCGGTGTAATTAGTCCTGCATTTTCCTGGTCAAATGCAGTTTGAACACGGGATTGTCTTTTTACTTCCTTTTTACGATCCTCTTCTGCTTGTTTTGCTTTTTCCTCCGTGATAAATTTTGCGTATGCAATTACAGAATCTTTCGGTAAGGCAGAAAGCTCCAGCAGACTATCGTTCTCCTTAATCATATTTACCTGCACTACAAAATCATCAAGTATTTCTTGCCGTTGCTGAATCTTTTCAAAGCCTTCTTCATCTTTAGGCATTACCGAAACAGTACTGTCATAATAGGCCTGGGCCAATTCGAATTGTTTCAAGCTATCATAATAAATCTGCCCCAGTTTCAGATAGGCATATGCTTTTTGGCGTTGATTTTGAACACTGTTCTGAACAGAAAGTTTGTAGAAGGTTATCGCCTCATCCAGGTTTCCTTGCTTTAACTCAAAGCTTGCCATTTCATAATAGATTTTATCCTTATACTCAGTGTTTTTCGTGTCTTTCAGGAGTTTCTTAAAATATTTTCTCACCTTTCTTACATCACCTGAACTGGTGAGTTCGGTAACCTGGGCCATGTTTAGCTTCGTATAAAATGAGAGCTCGTAGTCTGGATTGTTTTTAAGGGATCTTTCATAAAAGTGATAGGCTTCTGCATCGAAACCTAATTCCTGATAGACCTGTCCAATGATGAACTCCACCCGGGCTTTTTCGGAGAAAGAAGTCATTTTTTCTTCCGCTTTGACGAGATTCTGCACCATTAGGTTTTTGTCGTTCCGTTTTTGATACAGGTACGCCCGGCACAAGTAAAATTCTTCCAGATTTCTGTTGTTAACTTTTTCCTTTTGAAGATAATCCGATACGGCTATGGCATTATTAAATTCTCCATATTCCACAAAGGTCTTAAGAAGTTGTATCAGGGCTTTGTGACGGGAGTCCTTTTCTTTACTGTGCTTATTTACATATTTGAATGTTTCAATCGCATCAGGGAATTCAACAGAATAATACCTGGCTTTACCTACCAGGATATAAGCTTCATCTTCCCACTTTGACTCCGGATGTCTTTGGATAGAGATGGATGCTTTTTCGATACAATCTTTAATTTCCGTTTCAAGTGCCTGAGCATCAAGGGTATCAAACTGGGGGTAGATAGGGAGAACCTTATTGTAATTCCACTCATACCTTTCATTTATCGCAGATTCTATTTCTTTCATTCGCTCATTGGCGATGAAATAGGCGTTATAATGTGCCGTAAGGTTGTTGTAACCTGTACTTAGTGGATTATCCAGATTGGCACAGCCCAAAACGAACACAAGGAAAACGACGATATATCCAGCGTATCTCTTCAAAAAAGCTAGTAGATAAATATAAGGTAGAACGATATGAATTCTCTAATCTTGCAAAGATAATCAGGTTAGATACAAAAAAGAGCTTTGCAAAATTCCATGGGATTCCTTTAAACCTGTTAATTCCTTTATATTTGGGCGAAAAGCAGAGGCAAAGTGGCAGCACGCAAGACATTATCTAACTGGCTAACCAACCGGTATCTACTTATTATTAGGAATGAGGAGAATTTTGCCGAAAAAAAGACGGTAAGTTTTACTTATGCCAAAGTGATTCTTATCATGACCGTAGCCTTTCTGATCACACTGGGGCTGTCTATTTATGTGGTAACTTTTACATTGGAGCAATGGCTTGATCCCAGATACGCACAGTCTCAAACAAACCGTCAACTACTTAACCTATCCATTAAAATTGATTCTTTGGAAAGTGAAATGCTGCTAAAAGATCAATATGTCTCTAATATTAAGAAAATTGTTAGTGGTGATGCGGAAGTTTTTTCCTCCCTTGAGGACTTAAGTGAAGGCGCTTCATTAAGTGCTTCAGAAATTGCTTTTGAGGAAACTATTCAGCCTATTGATTCTCAGTTCAGGGCAGAGTTTGAACGGGAAAACCTTGGAGTGTTAACTTTTCAGGCTGGTAATGACGGCGAGTTTAGAGAGTTATATCTGTTTAGTCCATTAGAAGGGATCGTCTCTGATGGATTCAACCCGAAGTCGAATCACTATGGCACGGACATCGTAGCAAAAGAGAATGAGCCAGTGAAATGTGTGGCTGATGGTGTCGTTATTTTTTCATCGTGGACCTTAGACAGTGGCTATGTACTTGGAATTCAACACCGGGGGAATCTTATATCCGTATATAAACACAATTCGGAATTATTAAAAAACGTTGGTAGCTTTGTGACCGGCGGAGAAATTGTTGCAATAATTGGGAATACGGGTGAGCTGACTTCTGGTCCGCACCTACATTTTGAGTTATGGCACAATGGAAACCCAGTAAATCCACAGGAATATGTGGCCTTTTAAAATATATGAATGATTAGTTATGTTAAAAAAGCAAGATCCTAAAGAAATGGAAGAGTTGAGTAACTCCAGCAACATCATTGGAAAAGGAACGACACTTGAAGGAAATATTGAGACTTTTGGTAATATCAGGGTTGAAGGAAAAGTAATCGGTAACATTAAAACAAAATCCAAAGTGGCGCTTGGCCATTCCTCGTATGTTGAAGGAAGTGTACTTGCTCAAAATGCAGAAATAGCAGGTCACATAACAGGTTCTGTTGAAATCACTGAGGTGTTGGTTCTAAAAGCTTCTTCAGTAATAGAAGGCGATATCATATCCAACAAATTGATTGTTGAGTCTGGTGCAACATTTAATGGGAAATGTAAAATGGGAATAAAAAGCAAGGAGATACAAATTGGCCAGGAAAATCAAGAACAAACACTCCTCAAGGCCCAATCCTGATCAGGGAAATTCTTACGCCAGGTTTTCAGGTTTGGCTATTGAAGTAGTAGCCTTTAATTTGATTTGTATCTGGGGTGGATATAAACTTAATGCCCTTTATAGTCCTAAATCTTACTGGATTCTGATACTCTCTGTATTTTTAGGAACAGCAGGCACGATGTGGTATTTATTCAAAAGATTGATTAATTAGCAATGAAGAAATACCTGATTCCCTCGTTCCTGATTTCAGTTGTGTTGCTGCTCTCTTTCTATTTTTTAAATGACCTCTTGTTTAAAGGACTCTTGCATGATCAATTTGATGTAATGGTCATTGTATTTTTCCTGCAATCATTACCCGTTGCCTGGTTGATGTATACAGGTCAAAAAGACCCTACTCAGTTTCCTGTTTTGGCCCTTGGAGCCATAGGGTTTAGGATGATGACCAGTCTTATGGTTTTGACGGTTTTTTACGTATTAAAAATCCCTGAGCTTGTTGCGTTGTTCGTTCAATTTTCTATCCTTTATTTCGTTTATTTAGTGTTTGAATTAATAGTGGTATTGGCTAACTTGCGGCGGAATTAGGGGATAGATAGAGCTACCATTAATGGATCACAAGAAATTCTACAAATTATCTAACATATTGAAAATCAGCTTTTTGGCTGTTTTCATTTTCCAATTATCATTGGGGCAAATCTATGCGTCTGGTGCATCTGAACCTTCGGAAGAAGATGGGTCTTTCAATCCTGGTGCATTAATTGATCACCACATCAAGGATGCCCACTCGTGGGAAATTGCTCACGGAGTTGTAATTCATCTGCCTATTATCGTGTATTCATCTGAGAAAGGACTTGATGTTTTTTCCTCTGGTAATTTCTTCAATGAACATCATGAACCGGTTCCTTACAAGGACTACGTTATGGAACATGAGCACATAGCTCTAGCGAACGGAGCACATGTGACAGACTTTTCGATCACCAAGAATGTATTGTTTATGTTCATTAATGCGATCATAATGATACTCATATTTTTGGCTGTTGCCAGAAATTATAAAAAGAATCCACTGGGCGCCCCAAAGGGTCTCCAATCATTTTTTGAGCCAATCATCATTTTTATCAGAGATGACATAGTAAAACCAAATATTGGACCGAAGTATGAAAGGTACCTGCCATATATGCTTACCCTGTTTTTCTTCATCTGGTTTGGTAATTTGTTAGGATTACTTCCCGGTGCGGCTAATTTGACTGGCAATATCGCAGTAACCATGGTTTTGGCTGTATTCAGTTTGATTATTACGGTGTCTACAGGAAACAAGACCTATTGGTCACACATTTTTGACCCTATGGGTAGTTCAATGAGTTGGGGAGGAAAGATATTTTTGTATTTGATCTTATGGCCGATTGAAATCATTGGGATTTTCACTAAGCCATTTTCACTGATGATTCGACTTTTTGCTAACATCACAGCAGGTCACGTCATCATTTTGAGTATTTTAAGTCTAACATTTATTGCTGAGAGCTTCACAATTGGAATACTTTCGGCGGTATTTGCTACAGTGATGAACATGCTGGAATTATTTGTTGCAATTTTGCAGGCATATGTTTTCACCTTGTTGTCATCAATGTATTTTGGAGATGCAGTCCAAAAGGCAGAGCATCATTAGTAAGAGCATTTTTTTGAATAATTATATAATTTAAACTTAGAATTATGGGAGCAATTGGAGCAGGTTTGGCAGTACTAGGAGCCGGTATTGGTATTGGAATTATTGGTAAAGGAGCCACAGAAAGTATCGCTAGACAACCCGAAGCGGCTAACAAAATCCAGACAGCAATGATTGTAACAGCAGCCTTGATAGAAGGAGTTGCATTATTTGCTGCAGTAATTGGATTTCTTGCCACTAACGCAGGTATTTAATTATCAAAAGACCTGACCTTGTTCACATTAGGTGTCATGGTCAGGTTTATTTATTCAAACAAAACTGAAATATTGTGGATTTAGTAACCCCGGATATTGGACTCATTTTTTGGCAAACAATCGTTTTCATCCTTGTTTTTGCTGTATTAGCGGCATTTGTATGGAAACCTGTAGCCAGCGCTTTAAAGACGCGTGAAACTGCAATTGCTGATTCACTTAAAGCTGCAGAGCTTGCAAAGGAGGAGATGGCTCAGATCAAGGAGGACAATGAATACCTACTTCAAGAGGCCAGAATAGAGCGTGATAATATGCTGAAGGAAGCTTTATCTACAGCAAATCATATCAAAGATGAGGCAAAAGCTGAAACTTCTGTAATCGCAGACAGGATGATTGCTGATGCTAAAAATGCCATTGAAAGTGAGAAAAAGGTAGCGCTACAGGAAGTGAAAAATCTGGTGGCAAGTTTATCTTTAGATATTGCTGAGAAGTTGCTCAGAGAAAAACTTGGAGATGATAAATCGCAAAAGGATTTGATTGATAAATTCCTTAAAGAAGTTAAAGTCAATTAATCATGTCAGATAGCAGACTTGCAGCAAGATATGCAAAACCTATCCTAGAGTTAGCCGATCAAAAAGGGGTACTCGAGGAGGTAAAAGAGGATATGCAGCAGTTTCTTAGACTATGTAAATCAAACAGGGACCTTTACTTATTGTTAAAGAGCCCCATAGTTCCTCATTTAAGGAAAGCAGAAATATTAAGAAAAATATTCACGGGTAAATTGAATGATCTCACGCTTAAATCTTTTGATCTTATCACAAGAAAGAGTCGAGAGAAGTTCCTACCACAGATTGCGGAAGCTTTCTTGCAGAAGTATAACATGAAAAAGGGGATTCAGGAAGTTACTTTGTCTACGCCAGTGCCCTTGTCTGATGCTTTAAGAAAAGATTTTAACCAACTGGTAAAGAAGATTTCTAAGAAGGAGCCTTCCATCAAGGAGAAAGTCGACCCTGAATTGATTGGTGGATACATCTTAAAAATGGGAGATCAGCAATTAGACGAATCTATCAGAGGTCAACTGAAAGAATTGGCATTGAAATTTAAAAACGAAACGATATAAAATCGCCTGTAAAGGCATAAATACAATACTATGGCAGAAGTTAGACCGGACGAAGTTTCAGCAATACTCAGGGAGCAGCTATCCAACCAAAAAACTGAAGCAGAACTTGAGGAAGTAGGTACAGTGCTACAAGTTGGAGATGGTGTAGCAAGGATTTATGGTTTAGGCAATGCTCAGGCCGGAGAGCTTTTAGAATTCGAAAATGGCTTGAGAGCATTGGCTTTGAACCTGGAAGAAGACAATGTTGGAGCTGTACTTCTTGGAGATTCAAGTGATGTAAAAGAGGGAGATACCGTAAAGAGAACCGGTATGATCGGCTCTATACAGGTAGGCGATGGAATGTGTGGAAGAGTTGTAGATACACTTGGATTGCCTATAGATGGTAAAGGAAGTATCGAAGGAAAACTTTATGAAATGCCCCTCGAGCGAAAAGCTCCTGGAGTAATTTACCGACAACCTGTTAATGAACCACTTCAAACAGGTATTAAAGCTATTGACTCAATGATTCCAATTGGTAGGGGTCAAAGAGAATTGGTAATTGGTGATAGACAGACGGGTAAAACAGCCGTAGTCATTGACACCATTATCAATCAAAAAGAATTTTATGAGAGAGGTGAGCCTGTATATTGTATTTATGTTGCCATTGGTCAAAAGGCATCTACAGTAGCTGGAATCGTTGCCTCCCTTGAAAGGGCGGGAGCTATGGCCTATACCACGGTAGTGAGTGCAGCAGCTTCTGAACCAGCTCCCTTGCAGTTTTTTGCCCCATTTACAGGGGCAGCCATTGGAGAGTTTTTCAGAGATACAGGAAGACCTGCTTTGGTGATTTATGATGATTTATCAAAACAGGCAGTTTCTTATCGTGAAGTGTCTCTATTGCTTAGAAGACCTCCGGGGCGTGAAGCATACCCTGGTGACGTATTCTACCTTCACTCGAGACTTTTGGAGCGTGCAGCGAAAATCATCAACAATGATGAGATTGCCACTCAAATGAATGACCTACCTCCATCTCTTAAAGGGATCGTCAAAGGCGGTGGTTCTCTGACAGCATTGCCAATCATTGAGACACAGGCAGGAGACGTTTCAGCATACATTCCAACCAATGTGATTTCTATTACAGATGGTCAGATCTTTCTGGAAACCAATTTATTCAATGCGGGTATCAGACCGGCCATTAATGTGGGTATCTCTGTATCTCGTGTGGGTGGTTCTGCTCAGATTAAATCTATGAAGAAAATTGCTGGTACTCTGAAATTGGATCAGGCGCAGTTCCGTGAATTGGAAGCATTTGCCAAGTTTGGATCAGATCTGGACCCCGCAACTCAGCGTACAATTGATAGAGGTAGAAAAAACCAGGAGGTTTTGAAGCAGCCCCAATATTCACCTTGTCCTGTAGAAGAGCAAGTTGCTATACTGTATGTATCTACTAAAGGGTTTATAGATAAGATTCCGGAGTCAAAAGTGAAAGAATTTGAAAAAGAATTTTTATCAATCATGAAGGCCAAATATAAAAAGGTCCTCGAGGAACTAAAGGCTGGAAAACTTACGGATGAGGGGACAGCGAAAATAGAAGAGGTCTCAAAAGAACTTGCGGCTCAATACATCAAAAAATAATTCTAGTATAGATGGCGAATCTTAAGGAAGTAAAAGGTAGGATACAATCTGTCACTTCTACGCAACAAATTACTAAGGCAATGAAGATGGTTGCTGCAGCTAAGTTGCGCAGGGCACAGGATCGGATTACCCAGATGCGACCTTATGCTCAGAAATTAACCAAACTCATCCAAAATGTGTCTGGTGGTGTTGATACAGAAAGCTTAAATAATGTATACGGTGAACAGCGGGAAGAAAAAAACATCCTGATCGTGGTGGTTAGTTCAGACCGTGGACTTTGTGGTGGCTTCAACAATAACTCCTTTAAGTTTGCCAGAAACGTTATTCAGGAAAAGTATAACTCACAATACCAGAAAGGGTCTCTAACCATTTTGCCAATTGGTAAAAAGTCAAATGATTTTTTCAGAAAAAGAGACTATAAGGTAGATGATAAATTTGCCCACCTCATGGGAGATTTAACATTTGATGAAGCGAGAAATGCTGCAGAGTATGTGATGGATAAGTTTGCTAAAGGTGACCTGGATAAGGTAGAGGTTATCTATAATGAGTTTAAGAATGTGGCTGTTCAGGAGGTAAAAAGCGAACAGTTTTTGCCTATCCAGATGGAAAGTAGCGAAGAAGATTTGAATGCGACTGACTACATTTTTCAACCTTCCAAAGAGTTTATATTTTCAGATATTATTCCTAAGTCTTTAAAGATTCAATTTTATCGGACATTACTTGAGTCGAATGCATCAGAACAAGGAGCAAGGATGACTGCGATGGATCAGGCAACTGACAATGCAGGTGAATTACTTAAGGAGCTTCGTTTGACTTATAACCGTACAAGACAAGCAGCGATTACCAAGGAAATTCTGGAAATCGTTGGTGGTGCTGAAGCCCTCAGCCAGGGATAATGTACTATCGATATTTCAGATGGCTTTCTCTGGATATCGTTTTAGGTGCGCTGATTTTCTTAAAGTTTCTAGCCAATTTCTATCAGGTTATTATTCCTATCCAGGTATATCTGGCTCTTGCCATTGCTATCTGGGAGATTTATACGATTGATCACCTGATCGACGCCCATACTTCCAGGTATTTGGATCAGAGAAGGACTTTTCATAGGCGACATGAACGAATACTGATTTTGGTTTCAGGCATATTAGCGGTAGTTGGACTCGTTAATATTTATTTTTTACCCATCGAAATCATTAGGTCTGGGGTTATTTTAACTGCCGCATGTGTATCATATCTTATGATGGTTTATTTTTTTCGAAAACTTTGGTTTAAAGAAATCCTGATTGCTATTGGCTATGCCTGCGGTATCTTTTTGGCTCCATTTAGCCTGTATCATTCTATAGGATTTTTTGACTTCATCCTGTATTTACAACTGGCGACGCTGGCATTTATTAACCTGCTCATCTTTTCTTATTTTGATCAAGAAAATGATCGAAAGAGTGGTTTTGGATCAGTGATGTTTCTTATGGAAAACAGATCAATTCCATTAATTAGATTTTTACTTCTCATCGTCTCTGTTTCGTGTACTTATTTCATCATATTTCATCCGGAGAAATACCAATCCATACAACTTGCCTATTTAATCATGGCTTTGCTATTTTTTGCGGTCATAAATTTTCACTACTATTTTGAAAAACAGGAAAGATTCCGTGTACTCGGGGACGCCGTTTTTTTTGTTCCTGCGCTTTTTCTGGTCTTCTAGTCTATGAATGATTTTGATGGTATCGCCTGGTGCTATGACAAACTTAAATCGCTTGCCTTCGGGGATCAATTAGACAGGGCTACACATCATCACTTTGCTGAGATCGATGAGGGGTCACGAGTCCTAATTATTGGTGGAGGTACCGGAGAATTGCTAAGGCATTTGCCAACTAATCTGGACATAAACTATATAGAAAAATCATCCAAAATGATTGGAAGAGCAAAGCAAATTCGATCAAACGTGGACTTTATCTGTATGGATTTTATAGCTTTTGAAAGCATTAAGCAATATGACTTTGTTATTTGTCCATTTATTCTTGACCTTTTTGAAAATAGGCAATTAAAGGATTTTGTAGATAAAATTAAGGCCATGCTTAAGCAAAACGGAAAACTGTTAGTAACTGATTTTAAAGCAGATAACTGGCTTCATCAAGCACTTATATGGATGATGTATCAGTTTATGAAATATACAGCTGGAGTTCAGGCAAGTAAGCTTCCAGAAATAGAACAAATACTGATTGGCGCAGATTTTTACCTGGCGAAAGGAGAAGTATTTAGCGGTGGGCTAATCTTTTCTCATGTTTACCAAATTCGCGGTAACTAATTATATATGAAACATTTACTTCTGGTGATAGAATCATTTTAAATTGTTTCAGTTCTTTTGCAAAGCACAACCTCTTTTTGATCGTCGTCATCTCTAAATCCTATAAGATAAAATTCTCCTCCATCCTGTACTTTAAGCTTTTTCTTCAATTGTTCCACTTTTAAGGGGTAGTTTTTAGTAATCACATTAGCCTTTCCATCAGGTAATAACCGATTGATACTATTTTGCTTTATGGATGTATCCGTGACTTCAAAAGTTCGACCAGGGAAGTTTTCAATTAATGAATCAGAGGTATAGAGATGGGTATGCCTGGCAATTTTCTTGAGTCCATATTTGGTTGCAATACTTTTAAATGCACCAGCCTTAAGGATTGAAGTATTGGGGTCATATAAATATTTTTCTGCCTTCCCATATATCGGATTTGCTTCCTGTTCCTCTTCTAGGTTAAACTCGAAATGGATTTCCTTACCTTCTTTGAAATCCACACAAATGATGTCAATCGGATGTGGTGAGGGTGAGTAATCAAGGCGAAATAGCACTTCTTTACATTCATTTCTAACGCTAACGACATGTACAGACTTAACATGTTTTAGCTGACGGATCCCCATTTTTATATCCATCATTGGGGAGACTTTGATTAGCACTTCTTTGGATGCTTCTTTTAGACGTGGAAGTAAGTCTAAAATATTGGGTTCACATTCTTCTAGTAGGTAGACTTTTTTGGATTTTACCCGACGACTGGGGTCAATAAAAAAGGAAGCTTTTCCGTTAAAAGCTTCCAGGAACACTTCTGCCTTATTTTGATGAATAGCTATCTGTTTATCAGAAAAAAACTGTTGATTATGACTGAATAATTGACACAGCCATGGGTTATTTTCTACATAAACAGAGGATTCAAATGAGTGACTAAGTGCTATGGTATCCACGCCCATTCCACCGGTAAGATCAACCAGGAGATCGCCTTTTATTAGCTGAGCTTTATAGGTAGCAGTTTCATTTGATGAGGCCTGTTCTAAGGAAGTGGGAGGAGGCAGTATTGTTTCTGTCTCCATCCACTGAGGCAATTTATTTTTAAGCTTGTTTCTGCTGATGAGCTGATCAGCAATTAAACGGATGCCTTTTTTGTATGCAGCAGGAGGGTTTAGAATAAGCTTTTGTATGTCAACATGCTCGTTTGCCAGAATAAACTTCCTGACTGCTGATTGCTTTAGATATTCGATATCATCCACAATGGATCAATATACCAGATTATGCTCCATTACATATTCAGCGATTTGTACTGCGTTAGTAGCCGCACCTTTTCTAAGGTTATCTGCTACAATCCACATGTTTATCGTGTTTTTCTGCGTTTCGTCCCTTCGGATTCTTCCAACAAATACTTCATCTTTTCCATGCGCATTGATAGGCATTGGATAGATGTTGTTTTTTGGGTCATCCTCTACGACAATTCCAGGTGTTTTGGCTAGGAGCTCAAATATGTCTTTTAACTCGTAATCCTTTTTAAACTCAATGTTTACAGCTTCTGAATGACCACCTATCGTTGGAATTCTCACGCAAGTAGCTGTCACATTTACTTCGTCGTCCATTAGGATTTTTTTGGTCTCATTGACCATCTTCATTTCCTCTTTGGTATAACCATTATCCTGAAAGACATCAATGTGAGGCAATACATTGAGATCAATTTTGTAAGGGTATACCATCTCTGCTTTTTTCCCCTCCCGTTCATTCATCATCTGATCTACGGCGTCCTTACCTGTACCAGTTACAGACTGATAAGTAGATACTACAATTCTTTTGATTCCATATTTTTCATGTAAGGGAGCGAGCGCTAAGACCATTTGTATGGTGGAGCAGTTTGGATTCGCAATGATTCGGTCATCTATCCTCAACACGTGTCCATTGATTTCTGGTACAATGAGTTTTTTCGCTGGGTCCATTCTCCATGCAGATGAATTGTCCACCACGAGCGTACCTGCTTCAGCAAATTTGGGGGCCCATTCCAGGGAAGTGCCTCCTCCTGCAGAAAAAAGTGCAATGTCAGGCTTTTGGTTGACCGCATCAGCCATTGATATTACCGAATATGATTTCCCCTTGAAAGTAATTTTTTTACCCACAGACCTTTCTGAGGCAACCATTAACAATTCATCAAATGGAACATTTCGTTCCTCAATTACTTTAAGGATTTCCTGGCCTACTAAACCGGTAGCTCCTACAATAGCTAATTTCATCTGTTGATAATTTATAAATTAAGGTTTACACAAAATGGTTATATTATACATTCCATTGTGTGTATTATTTATTATTTGTTTATATTCATAAAGAAATTCGGGGCACAAAGCTACGAACTTTAGATGTTCAGAACAATAATCGATGTTTATTCGGTACCTCCAGCTATTGATCTGTCTGTCTTCTATACAACTCGGTATTGGGCAGATAGTTGATGATTTTTCTGATGGCGAAATCTCAAATGCCCCCTTGTGGTCAGGGGATGTTGCAAATTTTGAAGTAAATAATGATGGTCAGTTACATTTAGTTGCTTCTGTTGCAGGTACTTCTCAATTGGTTACCAATACCGGAATCTTTGATAAAGTAGTTTGGGAGTTTTATGTTCACATGGATTTCAATCCGTCTTCTTCCAATTATTTGAAAGTTTATATGCTTTCGGATCAATCTGATCTAAGTGGAAGTTTGAATGGCTACTATCTTATTATCGGCGATACGGAGGATGAGATTAGTCTATACAAGCAAAAGGGGCTTTCCAGTACCCAATTAATTAATGGGTTAGATGGAATTGTTGCATCTAATCCCACCGTGAGGGTTAAAGTCATAAGGGACCAGACAGGTAGGTTTTCATTATACCATGACTTGTCAGGAGGTAATCAATATGTTTATGCTGGCTCTGTGCTGGATAATGACCCAGATATAGTCGGTACAAGCCAATTTGGCTTTGTATGTAATTATACAGTCACCAGGGCTGACAAATTTTATTTTGATGATGTCCGTATCGCTCAACTGCAAATTGATTCTATTGCTGTGAAAGATGAGTTAACAGTAGAGGTTTATTTTAATCAGCATTTACTCGAATCAGAAGCCACAGAAATTTCGAACTATTTACTTGAGGGACTCCAGATACTATCTGCTTCTTTGGCAGAAGCAGATAGTACGCATGTTACGCTTTCGTTAGATACTGCAACTCCCTTGACTACGGGTGAGTTTCTGTTGCAAATAGACAATGCTTTGACGCTGAATGAAAAGGATGTCCATTCATTTGATTACATACAATTGAAGTTGGATACCGTACAGACCTTATCTGCAAATGAATTGTTGCTTGACTTTAATGACTATTTAGACCCAAACGCTGCACAAGATATTACAAATTATATAGTAGATCAGGGGATAGGACAACCGTTATCATCTGACATAAACCCTAATGATCCATCGCAAATAATCATTGTCTTTGACCAGGTCTTTTCGGATGCTGTCAATTATCAGGTAGATGTTTCTGGGATTTTTAATCATTCTGTAAATAGTGATTTTACCGGTGGCTCATATTTTTCATATATTATTCCACTCCTTATCGAAAGCGTGGAAGTTTTGAGCGCTGACTCCCTTTTGGTAAAGTTTAATAAAAAATTGAAGGAGTCTTCTGCATTACTTACTTCCAACTATTTCATTAATCAGGGCATTGGCATGCCTATCTCCTTAAATATTCAGGAGGATTCACAGTCTGTATGCCTCGTTTTTGACGAGGGTTTTTCCAGTGATATTTATCAATTGTCGATTAGTGAGGTGGAAGATACAGAGGGATATAAGATCGAGCCAGAAAGTACCATATCCTTTTCTTATCTGCCACTCTCAGTAAGTAATTTTTTTCAATTGGATGATGAAAGAATGGCCATCCAATTCAACCAAAAAGTTCAAAGCAAGTCTGCTGAAATGGTTAGGAATTATTCGGTTTTGGAAATGGGTAATCCGGTAAAAGCTATAGTTTCTCCAGAGAATGATTCAATCATTGAATTGACTTTGCCGGATTTAGTAAATGCTGATTTTGAGCTGATGATTGAAGGAGTAGAAAATTACTTTTCAAATTCAATTATTGACAGGGATACTGTTCTTTTCAAATTTGAAAAGCCAACACCCTTTCGAGCCGTTCAGATCAATGAGATAATGGCTGATTTTTCTCCGTCATTGGGTCTTCCGGAAGCAGAATATGTGGAATTATTTAACCCTGGTGATTTGCCGATCAATATTGAAAATTTTCTATTGAACGGTGAACGAATATCAACCTACGAATTAAAATCAAATCAGTATCTACTCATAATGGATGATTCTGATAATGGACTTTTTGAAGAGGTAAGTGTCCAATATTTAGCTTCATTTGATGCACTGACGAATGGTGGAGACACGGTCATTTTACGAGATCAGTTTGGAAATTTAGTAGATAGTATTTTTTACACGACAGAATGGTATGGAGATGTAGAGAAAGATGACGGAGGATATTCACTGGAACAAATAAATCAACGACTTATTTGTAGCAGTAATTTGAATTGGAAAGCTTCTACTTCCTTTGTAGGAGGTACGCCAGGATTACCAAATTCAGTTTTAGCGACTGAAGAGGATTTAGTTGGTCCCTACATAGAAAAACTGCAGGTTGTTACGGGTGATACCTTATTAATCACCTTAAATGAAGCAATAGCTGATCGTATATTAACTACTGATAACGTACAAATTCCAGGAGGTGTGATTCAATCTATCGAGCGGATATCTTATCTGGATTATAGCATAATACTTGATAGGAAATTGACTTCCGAGAAGGCCTATTCTTTTGAATTAAATAATTTGGTTGATTGTCAGGGCAACATTACAGTATCGGACAGCCTCGATTTCTATTTTGATACTACAGCTCCCTACCTTGAGAAACTGAATATTTTATCTGATCATGAAATCGCATTACTATTCCATGAGCCTTTGGTAGCATCCTCTGCAGAAGCAGAAAATAATTATTTACTGCTTCAGGGTTTAAAAAAACCTTTAAAAGCAATCCTACAGGACTCCGCAACCAACAGAGTTCATTTGACATTTGATACCACCTTTCATATTGGCAGTAGCTATGATTTAAGATTCATGAACCTTGAGGACACTTCCGTTAATACCATGGGTTCGACAGTACAACCATTTGATTTTATGGATCAGGTGGACACAGTAAAAGTTATTCTATCCAACTTAATAATCGTTGATTTTTCTGATGAGATAGATCCCCAATTTGATCAATCAAACTTTTTAGTAACAAAGGGCATAGGCAACCCTTCGAGGATCGAAAGAAATGAAAATGATCTAACTGCTTTGAAACTGGCTTTCGATGATGGTCTTATTCCCAATGTCGAGTATTCATTGTATATCCAGAATCTCATATCGGCAGAAGATCAAGGCCAGCTGGTTACTCCAGCCAAGACAATAATTTATGATACTCGTGCCCCAAAAGTGGAGGATCTGATCATCAAAAATGATTCTCAAATGGTTGTTGTTTGGGATGAGCCAATCCTGCTCTCCTCTGCATTTTCAAGTATCCAATATACTTTACAGGGATTTGATCACCCTGTTGATATTCAAGCACTCAGTTCAACAGAAATAAAATTGACTTTTGATTTTCTGATACCCATGGAGGAATTGTTGACCTTGAAAGTATCTGGAATACAAGATCTTTTTGGCAATACACTAGGAAATACCACTCAAAAATTTGTTTATGACCCACGTCCGCCGGAAATCATCACTTCGAGACTATTAGATGAAAATAGCATATGTATTCTATTATCAGAAAAATTGGATACGTCATCGGTTTTTAACCCCAAACACTACGAAGTGAATGGTGAAAACCCAACTAATATTTCGTATTCTGCTCCTGATTCATTGGAATTGGTATTGGCTTTTACAAGCATTCCATCAGGTCGTAATCAACCAGTTTCAATATTTGGAGTAAAAGATAAATACGGCAATCAAATGGACACCATTCACTTGAGTTTAAATACGCTTGATCCGCAGGTTGTCAACGTTGGATTTATCTCAGATACGATTGCAGTGATTACATTCAGTAAAGCAATGGATGCTTCAATTGCTGAAATTCAAAATTATCAGACGATAAATAACCACATCAATTTCATTGAATTAAACGATGCTAAAAAAGTCAAAATTATGCTCAGTCGAGAAATGTCAGAGCAGGATAGTCTGGGAATCCATATTATTAACCTGATGGACACTGTTGGAAATTTACTTGATAGTCAAAGTGTCTGGTCAGTGTTTGATACATTTTTTCATCGGTGGAGATTAATAGATATCCATACGCTTCAATTGAAATTTGAGACCGGTTTTTCAGAACTCAAAACTGATCAATTTCTACTCAATAATGAGCCACCTGCCTGGGTTCACATGGATGGTGAAGATAAGGGGTTGATCAATTTGATATTTTCCGATTCCCTGTTATTTGATCAACTTCTCAGCCTCAAATGGAATCAATTATTCGACCTTTACGGCCGGAGATTGCCTGATAATCAGATTGAATTTATCATTGACAAGACCCCCCCTTCGCTGGTCTCAGTTAATAATGATTACAATAATAAAATTCAATTGTTATTTGATGAGCCAATCACACGGGAGGCAACCTCGCTCAATCATTATCGAATGATGGAAAATGTTGAATTATATGAGGTTATAAAGGAATCTGATAATATTGTTTCACTGGTTTTTGATCACTTGATGGACGGCCAGAATTATAATCTTGTATTTGAAGGGTTAAGTGATTTGTATGGAAATTTCAGCCGCAGTGATACCACAATATTTCAGTATCAGACACCTCATTTACCCGGAAGAGGTGATTTAATTATTAACGAGCTGCTCATAGACCCTTTTCCTGCAGTAGAATTACCCGAGTCCGAATATGTAGAGCTGTTCAATGTCTCGAATGATACTATCCCTTTGAGCGCGCTCATTTTTTCAGACGCCTCCAGGCAGATGCATTTACCCGATTATGAGGTATTGCCAGGAGCTTATGTAATCCTCTCCAGCCAGCAGTTGGACTATGAAAATGCAATTAAAGTACCCCAATTACCGACATTGGATAATCTATCAGATAGCCTGACCCTATCTAATATCCGAGGTGAAATCATAGATTGCCTGGTTTATCAAAAGGATTGGTATGGAGATACAGATCGTGATGAAGGGGGCTATAGTCTTGAACTCGTAAACCCATACAGTGATTGTCCGGGGATCGTCAATTGGGGAGTAAGTACTGACAAATCTGGCGGCACTCCAGGGGTGGTAAACGCTATCTACAGCGAGCGACCGGACATTGAAACACCAGTGCTTCTCAACTACACACTAGAGGAAAACAGCCTTTTACTGAATTTTTCAGAGCCGATGGATAGCGTATCCTTGGCTTTAGCAAGTTATCAGGCAATGAATCTGGATATAGACAAGGTCATGGTCTCAGGAACATACCATGAAAAAGTTATGCTTGATTTTTCTACAGATATTAAGGCTGGGATATTATATGACTTGCATGTGGAAGGACCTGTAGACTGTTCTGGTAATACCATGGATCCGTTTACCCTTCCTTTTGGCTTTGGAAAAAGACCGGAGTTTAATGAAATGATCATAACAGAGATCATGGCTGACCCGGACCCGGTCATGGGGTTACCCAACAGTGAATATCTGGAAATTTACAACAGAACTGATCAGTTGATTAGCTTGAAAGGGGTTAAATTAAAAGATGAAACAGGGGAAATGTTGCTTCC
Organism: Marinoscillum sp.; assembly: GCA_043554545.1. GTDB lineage: Bacteria > Bacteroidota > Bacteroidia > Cytophagales > Cyclobacteriaceae > UBA7330. Next base: position 4,581,014 of record CP121337.1, read on the forward strand.
TGCAGCGACACTTAAAGCACATCAGTTTGCACTTTTTGTCCCAACTGGATCGGCACAAGAGTATCAGGAGCATGACCATGTGATAGGCGTTTCAGGGTGGAATTCATTAAGTAATCAGGGTGAACGCATAGCCTTATTTTATCAGGAAGACCTCATCTTCAATCTGGAATATTCCCATGATTGGTATTCTGAGGAAGTGGATGGAGGTGTATCACTGGAAATGAAAGATATAAATAATCCATGTGGAGGCAGAAATAACTGGGCCAGTTCGATAAGCAGTAGTGGTGGGACGCCAGGAAAAGTGAATTCGGTTGTGGAATCTATACCTGATAATTTTGGCCCAGAGTTACAAAAGGTTGAGGTGCTATCGGACTTACGTATCAGGTTGCATTTTAATGAGCCATTGACATTCAGATCAGTAGAAAATGATCAGATTGAAGTTTTACCAGGGCCTATTATCGTTCAGGAAGTTATTCAGGACACCTTGACCAGAAATTATTTAGATATTATGCTTAAAGAGCAGTTGGTTTCAGGGACGGACTACAAGGTCACGATTAATAAAATATATGACTGTAACAATAATCCTATTCAAAGGAATGGAATTACCTTTTTATTACCTGAACAGCCTGACAGTCTGGATGTAATTATCACTGAGATCTTGTTTAATCCTCGCTCAAACGGAGTTGATTTTGTAGAGATCTATAACAGATCAGATAAGAATCTCAACCTAAAAGACTGGCATATAGGGCGAGTAATAAGCGGAGCTGTGAACCGTGAAAGCATTTCGTCGGAAGACTTCATTTTTACACCCGGTCAATATCTTGCGTTGACAGCAGATGCATCACTATTGTTTGATCATTATCCGAAAGCAGTAACTGAACGTGTCCTGCAGCTACCAGGTTTTCCGGTATTCCCAAATGAATCAGGAAGTGTGATAATTGAAGATTCTGATGATCAGATCATGGATACATTTGACTACCATGAAGATATGCATTTGAGTTTTCTCAAAAGTGTGGAGGGAGTTTCACTGGAGAGAATTTCTATGGCTCGTCCAACGCAAGACGAAAATAATTGGCAGTCAGCCGCTCAGACAGTTGGTTTTGCCACCCCTGGGTATGAAAATTCACAATCTCTAGAACCAACATTAACAGGGACACTTAGCATAGAGCCTAAGGTTTTTGTTCCAGCTAATTTGGTGTCTCCACTTGTGAAGGATTTCACCACTATTAATTATCAGTTGGGGCAAAATGGCAAGCTTGCGAATGTGACCATTTACAATCGAAATGGACTATTAGTGAAGCAGTTAGCTGCTGGTGTTTCTCTATCAACCAACGGGTTTTTCAGATGGGACGGCACGACAGATCGTGGCACTACCGCGACAATTGGTAATTACCTCATAGTTTTCGAACTATATGATTTGCAAGGCCAAAGAGAAATTCTTAAGGAAACAGTAGTCGTTGGTCAGTAATTAAACCCTTCTATACCTTCTTAAATAGCACAATCGCATTGTGACCTCCAAATCCAAAAGTATTGCTCATCGCTACCTTTACCTCTTTTTGAATGGCTTCACCGGTGATGAAATTCAATCCTTTGGGTATCTCAGGATCTATGTTCTCTGTATTGATTGTAGGAGGTATAACGGCGTCAGTAATTGCTTTTACGCTAAGAATGCCTTCAATAGCTCCGGCAGCCCCAAGCAGGTGACCAGTCATAGACTTTGTAGCACTGATGGCCAGGTTACTCAAGTTTTTACCAAATACCGTGTGAATTGCTTTCGTCTCACTGATATCTCCCACAGGTGTGGAGGTTGCATGTGGGTTGATATAATCTACCTGGTCAGGATGAATATTCCCTTCTTTGAGGGCGATTTCCATGGCTTTCGAAGCGCCTAATCCCTCAGGGTGTGTGGAAGTCATGTGATAAGCATCTGCAGTCATAGAGGCACCCACTACTTCAGCATAGATTTTTGCTCCACGTTTTTTGGCATGTTCATATTCTTCTAAAAGCATCGCACCAGCTCCTTCACCCATGACAAATCCATCTCGTTCAACGTCAAACGGTCTTGATGCTTTTTGTGGGTCGTCATTTCGTGCTGACATGGCTTTCATTGCGCTAAAACCACCAATAGGAGAAGCACTAATGGGTGACTCAGACCCGCCCGTTATGAATGCTTTGGCTTTTCCCATTTTAATGTAATTAAAAGCATCCATGATGGCAGAATTTGAAGTTGCACATGCCGACACAGTCGTATAATTAATTCCCATTAACCCAAACTTCATGGAGATCCAACCGGAAGCCATATTAGAGATCAGTTTTGGAACAAAGAATGGGCTGAAACGAGGTGTGTCATCATTCTCCACATAGTTTCTCCACTCCTCTTCGAAGGTGATCATGCCACCCTGTCCTGTTCCCCAAATAACTCCAATATCGAAGGGGTCCATTTTACTGACATCAATGCCAGAATCATCCATGGCCTGTGAAGCGACATATATGGCATATTGAGTAAACAGGTCACTTCGTTTGATTTCATTGCGGTCAAGTCTTTCCTGTGGATTGAAATCCCTGACTTCGCATGCAAATTGCGTTCTGAACTGGGAAGCATCAAATTTACTGATAATGTCTGCGCCACTCTTTCCTGCTATTGCATTCTTCCAAAAATCATCAACATTGTTTCCTAAAGGAGTGATGGCACCAAGGCCAGTTATTACGACACGCGTATCTTGCATGGACTATTTTTTGAATGTTAAAACATATTTCAATGTCATTATGGAGTCATTGAAACCTCGAATATACGAGATACTCTAATATGTCAATTAAAATTTCTTCAGAATGGAATAAGAATATGGAGTTAAGAATCTTGACTGACCACAAAATTCCATTACGATTTGTGATTAGCATATGTTACTTTAGTGCTAGTTTTCAATAGAATGTAAATGCTATGGCAGATAAGACTAGATATTCAGGAGAAGAATTAAAGGAATTTGAGCAACTCATTAATGAGAAGCTTGAAAAGGCAAAAAGCGAACTCCATGCGTTGCGTAATTCCCTGACTCACAAATTAGAAGAGGGCACAGATTCTACGTATGGTGCATCAAAGACACTCGAGGACGGTGCAGATACAGCTGAGAAAGAACAAATAAGTCAGTTAGCTGGCAGACAACAAAAATTTGTCAATAATTTGGAAAATGCCCTCGTCAGAATTAAAAATGGAACCTATGGTATCTGTGTAGATACAGGAAAACTGATTAGTAAAGAGCGATTGAAGGCGGTTCCGCATACCATGCATTCCATAGAATCTAAACTAAAAGGGACCGATAAATAATTGGACTACTTAGCTAATCATATTGAGGCACTTATATTTTGCTCTCCTAAACCTATCAGTGATAAGGACATTCAATCTTGCCTTAAAGAGATGTTTGAAGCAGATGTTCCATTAGATGATATTACGGGAGGAATCCAAATGCTGAAAGAAAAGTATGATAAGGAAGCGTTTTCATTTGGCTTGATTCAAAGTGGAGGAGGTTTCCAATTCCTGACAAAGCCGGCTTACCAGGCAAGTATTGGCATTCTACTTAAGCAGCAGTCAAAAAAGCGACTATCTAATTCATCCCTTGAGACTTTAGCGATTATTGCCTATAAGCAACCAGTAACTAAAAGTGAGGTGGAACAGATCAGAGGTGTAAACTGTGATTATGCAGTTCAGAAGTTGTTAGAGAAAGAACTGGTAGAGATCAAGGGAAAATCTGATGGAGTAGGCAGACCTTTGCTTTATGGCACTAGCGCTTCCTTCATGGATTATTTTGGTATTAACAACATCAAGGACCTGCCAACTCCTAAAGACTTCGCTCAGGAAGAAAATACCATTGGTAACCAGGGCGATTAATGCAACACAAAAGAAAATTTGATCCAAAGAAGGGATCCAAAAAAGACACACCTTCCAGGCCGGTAGACACCAGGCTCAATAAATTCATTTCTAATGCTGGAGTATGTAGTAGAAGGGATGCTGATGTACTAATCAAAGAAGGAAAGATTAAAGTAAATGGAAAAGTCATTACTGAAATGGGTTTCAAGGTTCAAAGAGGTGATCAGGTAGTCTATCAAGGAAAGGAGTTGAAAACAGAGAAGTTTCAGTATGTATTACTCAATAAGCCTAAAAACTTTATTACTACGCTCTCTGATCCAAAAGGAAGAAATACTGTCATCACACTGGTAAAAAATGCCTGTGAGGAAAGGATCTATCCGGTAGGTAGATTAGACAGGGATACGACTGGACTCTTGTTGTTTACTAACGATGGGGAATTGGCTAAAAAGCTGACACACCCTAGTTTTAAGGTAAAGAAGATTTATCAGGTCACATTGGATAAGCCTATTTCAAAGAATGATTTTGATGATATACTTAAGGGACTAGAATTGGAGGATGGTTTTATTGCACCTGATGAAATGGCCATCATTACCCAGGAGCAAGACGTACTGGGTGTAGAAATTCATAGTGGCAGGAATCGAATTATCAGAAGAATATTTGAGCACAAAGGTTACCAAGTGGCTAAGTTGGATAGGGTACTGTTTGGACCTTTAACTAAAAAGAACCTTCCCAGGGGGAAATGGAGATACCTAAATGACAAAGAAATAATTACGCTCAAGAATTTCACCTCCTGATAATTAATAATTAATTTCAAAAATGTTATGCATGCATAACAAATCGCTGGTATTTGTTATCTTTAACCTTATGCAGAATATAAAACAAAAAACCCCACCATATTCTGGCAGGGTTAGTTGTGGTGCTGGGTGGACTCGAACCACCGACTCACGGATTTTCAGTCCGATGCTCTACCACCTGAGCTACAGCACCTCGGTTAAAATGTGGGGCAAAAGTAGATAAATATCAGAATCAGACAAAGATTATTAGAGATTTAAGATCAGATACTTTAAAAGCGGCGTAAATATGATTTCTCAGGGGATATTTTTTGTAGTGTTACTGGCCTTTGGATATTTATTATATCGACGAATAAGCGCGATAAAAGCAAATATTCAGATTGGAAGGCCTTTCGAGATAGAGAATTCCTCTTCGAAAAGATGGAAGAATATGTTTTTGGTTGCATTTGGCCAAAAGAAGATGTTTAAGCAGTTTATTCCTGCTTTCTTTCATTTTTTAATTTATATCGGATTTATACTAATCAATATTGAGGTATTAGAAATCATTATTGATGGGATCACAGGATCGCATCGATCGTTTACCAACTGGATGAGTGCAGGTCTATATTCCGGATTAATTTCCTTTTTTGAAATTCTTGCTGTAGGCGTTTTGCTTGCCTGTATCATTTTCTTAATTAGAAGAAATTTTTTTGAGGTCAATCGTTTTAAGAAGAAGGAAATGAATGGTTGGCCCTCTTTAGATGGCAACTTGATTCTTATCATTGAAATAGTCCTTATGACAGCAATTCTTTCAATGAATGCAGCTGACCTATTGTTGCAATCAAGGCCGGTCGCCGGCTATTCGCAGACAGCTGATTTTCTGATAAGTGGCCATTTTACAGGACTTTTGGGTTCCATGGCAGATCACGAACTTATTTTACTGGAACGTGGTGCCTGGTGGTTACATATTATTGGCATTTTTGGTTTTGCCGTATATGTAACTTACTCCAAGCATCTTCATATATTCATGGCTTTTCCAAATACTTATTATAGCAGACCTGAGGTTCCGGGGAAAATGACCAACATGGAAGCAATTACCAATGAAGTCAAAATCATGCTGGGAATTTCAGACTCAAATCAGTCATCGCCTCCCCCTGACGACATGAAATTTGGAGCTAAGGATATCAATGACCTGACCAGGAAAAATTTAATGGATGCCTATTCATGCACGGAATGTGGACGTTGCACCACCCAATGTCCAGCTAATCAAACGGGTAAGAAGCTTTCTCCCAGAAAAATCATGATGGATACACGTGATCGAATGGAGGAAGTGGGTTCTTCCAAAACGTCGGGGAGCAAGGGTATAGATGATAGTAGATCGCTCTTAAATGATTTCATCACTAAAGAAGAGATCAATGCCTGCACCAGTTGTAACGCTTGTGTAGAAGCTTGTCCGGTTAACATCAATCCCCTTGAAATCATACTTCAACTGAGAAGGTATGTTGCCATGGAAGAGTCCGGGGCACCGCAATCATGGAATACTATGTTTGCAAATATTGAAACCAATTTTGCTCCCTGGAAATTTCCCACCAGCGATCGATTTAATTGGGCGGAACAAATTAAAGATCAACAGAAATAGATATGGAATCCCAAAATAATATTCATGTTCCAACTGCATCCGAATTAAAAGCACAGGGTAAAGTTCCTGAAGTGCTCTTTTGGGTAGGCTGTGCAGGTTCTTATGATGATCGGTATAAGAAAGTTACGGAAGCATTTGTAAGAATATTACATCATATTGGAATCAATTACGCGGTCCTTGGCCCAGAAGAATCCTGTACTGGTGATCCGGCGAGAAGAGCCGGCAATGAATTCTTGTTTCAGATGCAGGCCATGTCCAATATTGAGGTACTTAATGGGTATGAGATCAAAAAGATTGTTACGGCGTGTCCTCATTGCTTTAATACACTAAAAAATGAATATCCCGATCTAGGAGGAAACTATGAAGTAATTCATCACTCTCAATTTTTACAGCAACTGATTGATGATGGAAAGATTGTCATGAGAGAGAAAGGAAATTTTAAGGGAAAAAAAATTACCTATCATGATTCCTGCTTTTTGGGAAGGGCCAACGGTGTATATGAGGCGCCGAGAAAGCTGCTGAAAGCACTGGATGCCGAATTGGTCGAAATGAAACGTTGCAAAACGAAGGGCCTCTGTTGTGGAGCAGGAGGAGGCCAGATGTTTAAGGATGCTGAAAAGGGAGATAAGGAAATTAACATGGAGCGAACAGAAGAGGCACTTGCAACAGGGGCTACTACTGTAGCCGTAGCTTGTCCCTTTTGTATGACAATGATGTCAGATGGCGTGAAAACAAAGGAGAAAGACACTACAGTCAAAGTTTTAGATCTTGCGGAACTCATTGCGGAATCTGAAGGTTTAATGAGGTAACTTTGCATTATGTTATATTCATTTGATGACATGCCTGATTCCTCTAGAATGTGGGTTTATCAGGCTAACCGTACATTTTCTGACGAAGAATTACTTATCATCGATAAGGAGGCAAAATTATTTGTTGATTCTTGGGCTGCCCATGGTAAAGGTTTACGTGCGGCTTTTCAGGTAGAAAAAAGGCAGTTTGTTTTATTGGCAGTTGATGAGTCGTACCATCCAGCCACAGGTTGTAGCATTGATGATTCAGTGGGCTTTATCAGAAATCTAGAGCAAAAGCTTGATATCCAACTATTGGACCGTTCTAGTGTGGCTTTTTATATTGATAACCAGGTAGTTACACATCCTCTAAAGTCTATTAAATCAAACATTGAAGCTGGAAAGATTCAAAAGGACACGCCTATTTTTAATAGTTTTATTAACAACCTTAAGGACTTCAGAACGACCTGGACGCAACCTGCATCAGAGAGCTGGGTTGGAAAATATTTTAGTTAATGTTGCACAATATATGCCTGTAACCTTGAATCACATTATTTTTATACAAATTTCGTTCTGGGTATAATGACCGTATTTAAGTCACTTATTTTTATCCTGGTCTCAGGTCTGATCCTCAGCGGATGTTTGCTCAATCGCGCCGAAAAGAGTTATGAACAGCATGAGTATAACAAAGCAATCACATTGTATAAAAAGGCATTAAAGCCTGGAGATGCAGCACTTAACTATAAGATTGCTGAGTCCTACAGAAAATCTAATCGTATTTCAGAATCTGTTACCTACTATAACAATGCCATCAAGGCAGGTTTTGATAATCCAGAGGCCCAATTGAATTTCTCTAAAGCATTAAGATCCATAGAGAGATATGATGAAGCAAGGGACGCATTGAACGAAGTGCTGAAATTATCAACGGATGATTCACTCAAAAGACTAGCCAACTATGAGTTGAATAATCTGGAAAGCCTAAAAGAAGTAAAAGCTCAGACCAATTATTACAGGATTAAAAGTTTGGATGATCTCAATACTCAATTCGCAGAGTACTCTCCTGCTTATAAAGATGGGATTTTATATTTTACTTCTAACAGAGACACCAGAAGTATCTATTCAGTAACAGGAAGTCCATTTACTGATATTTATCGAGCGGTATCGAGAGGTGCCAATATTGATCAGGGGAGTATTCAGGCTTTGGACAATGTGATTAATTATGAAGAGGTAAATGAAGGATCCCTGGCGATTTCTCCTGATGGGTCTTCGATCATTTTTGCGAAGGGAAACTCTGGCAAGGCCACCGGTTATTCGGAAGTCAATTTGTTTTTCACCAGATTTAGAAACGGCAGGTGGACAGATCCAAGGCCACTAAGTATCAATGACTCTGACTCCTGGGACTCTACCCCAGCACTGAGCCCTGATGGAACTACCCTCTATTTTTCCTCCAATAGGCCCGGTGGATATGGTGGTGCTGATATTTATTCTGCACAACTTGATAGAAGGGGGAGATGGGTCGATGTGAGAAATCTGGGTCCTGTCATCAACACTCCTGGTGAGGAAGTATTCCCCTTTGTATCTGCTGGAGGAAAGCTATATTTTTCTTCTAATGGGCATCCAGGATTTGGAAACCTGGATTTATATGTGGCTACCAGGGAATATGGAAATATAACGGTAAAGAACCTGGGTGAACCAATGAATTCTTCTAGTGATGACTTCTCTTTATTTGAGTTCGATTTGACCAGAGGTTTCTTCTCCAGTAATAGACCTGGAGGTAAAGGAGACGATGACATTTATACTTATGTCAACGAAGACCCTGATCTTAAGATTGTCAATTATTATTTAGAAGGCATCACCTACACACATGACGATGGAGAAAATAAAATCATCCTGCCAAATACCAAAGTATCCTTACTAAGTACCGAAAATCAGGAAATATTAGATGAGGCTTTCACCAATGAAGATGGCGCTTTCAGGTTCAGGGTATATGCAGAAGAAGAGTATAACATCATTGGCGAAAAGACAGATTATTTTACTTCGCGGAAAAAGTTTTCTACTGTAAATAAGTCAGTGGATAAGGAGGATTTGAAAGATTTTATCACCAATGTAACTTTTCAGGCAGAAATAATGATGGAGCGAATCATTTTAGAAAAACCTATCGTGCTGGAAAATATCTATTATGATCTTGACAAGGCCAGTATTCGGGAGGATGCAGCATTGGTACTTGATAGCCTTGTTACGATCATGAATGACAATCCTAACATATACGTGGAATTAGGTTCTCATACAGATGTGAGAGCGGATGATGCCTATAACCTTGATTTATCATTCAGAAGAGCAAAAGCAGCTGTTCAATACATGATCAACAATGGGATTGATGCCATGCGGATAACTGCAAAAGGATACGGAGAGAGCGAATTGGTAGTTGAGGATGCCCAGACGGAAGAAGAGCATCAAAGAAATAGGAGAACGGAATTTAAAGTGCTGCGTTATGATCCCGGTGAACGAGAAGATGAATTACCCCCTACCGAGGAGTATGACGAATATGACCGATTCTTTGAGGGGGAATAAGGTTTTCAAATACTAATCATTAATTGTTTTTCTTTGCACCATGTCCAGGTATGCACAGCGAGGAGTAAGCTCTTCAAAGAAAGAAGTCCACGAGGCCATAAAAAAACTCGATAAAGGCCTTTACCCAAAAGCATTTTGTAAGATTGTTCCAGATCATCTTACTGGCAATGAAGACTATTGCTCCATTATGCATGCAGATGGTGCAGGAACAAAGTCCTCACTGGCTTACATGTATTGGAAAGAGACTGGAGACATCTCTGTTTGGAGAGGGATAGCCCAGGATGCAGTGGTGATGAATACAGACGATCTGCTTTGTGTAGGTTGTACAGAAAACATGTTACTATCCTCCACGATTGGTCGCAACAAGCATAAAATTCCAGGTGAAGTCATCGCTGAGATCATTGAGGGGACTGAAGAGACTTTACAGATGTTACGCGACCATGGAGTTGACATAATATCAACCGGAGGTGAGACTGCAGATGTAGGAGATTTGGTGAGGACCGTCATTGTGGATAGCACAGTGGTTGCGAGAATGAAAAGGAGTGAGGTTATAGACAACGCAAGGATCGGACCCGGAGATGCCATTGTTGGTTTATCTTCATACGGGCAATCCACTTATGAGTACGCGTATAATGGAGGAATGGGTAGTAATGGCCTGACATCAGCTCGTCATGATGTGTTTGATGCTAGTTATCAGAAAAAATATCCGGAAACATTTGACCCCGATATTGATAAATCCTTAATATTTTCTGGGAGTAAAAAGTTGACAGACCAGATAGCAGATGCTCCGATAGATGCTGGAAAGTTGGTCCTTTCTCCAACCAGAACGTATGCACCGGTAGTCAAGAAATTGCTGAAGGAATTACCAGGGATGATCAATGGGATGATTCACTGCAGTGGGGGTGCACAAACAAAGGTTTTACATTTTATTTCTAACCTGAAAGTAATCAAGGATAATATGTTGGACATCCCACCTTTATTCAGAATGATTCAGGAAGAAAGCGGTACAGATTGGAAAGAGATGTATGAGGTTTTCAATATGGGTCATCGGCTTGAGGTTTATCTTCCAGGGGAGTATACAGACCAGGTGATCGACATTGCTAGCAGCTTTAACATTGAAGCTAAGGTTATTGGATATGTTCAATACTCAGCTCAGGCAGAAGTAAGTATTCAAACGCCCTATGGCACTTTTGATTATCAGTAATTATACTTCAGCCACCAGTCTTAGAAACTTCGTGGGTTAAGTTAAGGCTTCTGGTGAAATCTGATATTCCGGCACTTTTAGAGTAGCTCAAGACCCCGATGTATGGCGGTGGTTTACCGTCGACTTAAGCGATGAAACTGAATTAGAACAATGGGTGGATCAACTGTTGCGGAATTATGTCAATGGTACCATGAAACCTTTGGTAATTCAGGATTTGAAAAATGATCAGCTCATTGGTTCATCTAGCTACATTCATATTGTAGAACAGGATTTATGCCTTGAAATTGGGACTACCTGGATAGCAAAGGAATACCACAGTTCCGGCATCAATCATCACATGAAATAGTTAATGTTAATGCATGCTTTTGAGACCTGGAATTATGAAAGGATAGAATTTCGAACTGATGCTTTGAACATAAGGTCACGCAAGGCCATTGAAAAAATTGGCGCTAACTATGATGGATTATTTAAAAATCACCGCTTCAATAAGGAAGGTAAGCGCAGAGACAGCGTAATCTACAGCATACTTAAACAGGATTGGCCTCGTGTCAAATCTGAAGTCTTTGGCCAGATTCAGTGAAAAGCATCCTGGAAATGATCAATTTTTTCACCTGAGATTGCAATGATATCAAACCGAATATCCTTCTTCCAATTAATATCCAGAAGGTATTGCTCTGCGGATTTCATGATGAGGGTTTCCTGATTTTTTGTCACGAAAGTTTCTGGATCTCCGAAATTGTTGTTTTTCCTCAACTTTATTTCAAAAAAGACAAGTAATTGATTCTGATAAATTCCTATGAGATCAACTTCACCTCTTCCATGCCGATAGTTGCGTTCGATAATCTCATAGCCTCGGGATTCCAGATAAGAAACCGCCAAATCTTCCCCATATTTGCCTTTTAAACGATTATCCATATTCCTCAACACATGATTGACCTTTATCCATTGAAGTTTGACCCCATATTTAAAGAGAAAATATGGGGAGGGCAAAAGATTAATACCATTTTAGGGAAAGATTTTTCTCCTGCAGTTAATTGCGGAGAAACCTGGGAATTATCTGGAGTAAAAGGTAATGTATCCGTTATAAATAATGGGGCGCTAAAAGGTGAGTCGCTTTCAACATTATTGGAAAGCCGGGGAGGGGAGATATTGGGTGCTAAGATCTTCAGAATTTATGGTACCGAATTTCCTCTATTGGTAAAATTCATTGATGCAAATGATGACCTTTCCGTTCAGGTGCATCCTGATGATCAATTAGCCAAGAAACGACACGATTCATTTGGGAAAACAGAAATGTGGTACATTATGCAAGCAGATCCAGGAGCTTCATTGATCACAGGGTTTAATCGGGAACTGAGTAAGGAAGAATATCTCACTTATTTCAATGATGGTCAGCTCATGGATATCCTAAATAAGGAGGAGGTCAATGCAGGAGATGTGTATTTTATTCCGGCCGGAAGGGTGCATACCATTGGGAAGGGATTGTTGCTGGCAGAGATTCAACAGACGAGTGATGTTACTTATAGAATATATGATTTTGACCGGACAGATGATCAGGGAAATCACAGAGATTTACATGTGGACGAAGCTTTGGGTGCGATAGACTATGAGTTTCATGAGAATTATAAAACGATGTATGAGGAGCCAGATAATGGGCAATCCAACCTCGTAGCCTGTCCATATTTTACCACCAATAAAATTCGCTTTACGAAGAGTATGACTTTTGACAGAAGCGATTTGGATTGCTTTAAAATCTATGTAATACTTGATGGTGTGGGGGTAATCAAAAGCGATCAGTTTGAAGTTCCTTTTGATACAGGTGAAGTTATCTTGATACCTGGCGCAATAAGAAATTTTCATATGGAAACTCCTGGAGAAGTTACGATGTTGGAGTCTTATATTGAATGAAGGTGTGACTAAAAAAAATAAGCAAACAAAAATTATTGATCTTGGACTGATTGATTACCGGAAAGCCTGGGACTATCAGGAGACCTTATTTAAGTCAGTTGTTGACTTAAAAATTAAGAACCGCAATCTAGATCCGAAAGACCAGGAGGTTACGCCAAATTATTTGCTTTTTTGCCAACACCCACATGTGTATACACTGGGAAAGTCTGGAGATGCACAAAACCTTTTGATAAATGAGGAGCAGTTAATTGAGAAGCAGGCTAATTTTTATAAAATCAATAGAGGTGGGGATATAACCTATCATGGTCCAGGACAAATTGTAGTCTACCCTATCCTTGACCTTGATAATTTCTTTACAGATATTCATCAATATTTAAGATATCTGGAGGAAGCGGTGATTAGAACTTTAAATGATTTTCAGATTAATGCCGGAAGAATAAAGGGTTTAACCGGGGTTTGGCTGGATATTGATAATCTTGAGAAATCCCGGAAAATCGCAGCTTTTGGCGTGAAGTCAAGTCGTTGGGTCACAATGCACGGTCTTGCATTTAATATTAACGCAGATCTTGACTATTTTAACCATATAGTTCCTTGTGGAATTCAGGATAGAGCCGTAACATCTTTAGATCGAGAACTCGGAGTAAAACCGGATTTCGAAAAAGTAGTTGAAAAACTCAAATTCCACCTGGTTTCCTTATTTGAAATGGATATTGCAGATGAAGAAAGACATTGATTTTCCAAAAGTAGAACATGTCTATTTAACGGTCGTTGAAGGGGAAGAAGATATGTGGCAGGTTTATATGCTCAACAGAAATAAAAACTTGCTCGAAAATGTAATGGTTACTTCAAAGGGCTATGGCCGTAAAGAAGGAAAAGACCAAAAGACATCTGTGCTTAGACATATGATCCCAAAATTGCAGGCAGGTGAATACGCACTGATAGAACCGATCGACCCTAATGTCTTTCATCTCAACAATGAATATTGGGTTTCCTTTTTTATTGGCAGTCAGCTTTATGACAAGAAATACATTTTTGTGCCTGACAGCATTGTTGAAGATAACCTCATACTTATTCCTGAACTTGGCAGGAAAGGTGTTTTACATCAATGAAAATGAATCAGCAGTTAAAGAACATTCTCCTATTAGATATTGAAACCGTTGCTCTGGAGTCAGATTACAAGGATATCTCACAAGGGCTAAAGAAGCATTGGGAAAGGAAAGCAGGGTTCTTAAGGAATGAAGATGAATTGACAGACGAAGAACTTTTTAAAGAGCGCGCAGGGATTTATGCTGAGTTTGGAAAAGTAATTGTCATCGCTTTTGGCTTTTTTCATGAGGAAAACGAGGAAACTAAATTTCGAGTGAAAGCACTGGCAGGAAATGACGAAAAAATGCTGTTGCAAGATTTCAAAGAAGTCTTGCTGAAATTTGATCAGGTAGACTTAAGACTATGTGCGCATAACGGTAAAGAATTTGATTTTCCTTATCTCTGCAGAAGAATGCTTATCAATGACATCAAACTTCCAGACGTCCTAAACACAAGTGGTAAAAAACCTTGGGAAGTAAATCACCTTGACACACTTGAAATGTGGAAGTTTGGCGATCGAAAGAGCTATACCAGTCTGGATCTTTTAACAACCATCTTTGATATTCCATCAAATAAAACTGATTTGGATGGATCTATGGTGAATAAAGTCTATTATGAGGAAGAAAATGGGCTAAATCGCATTGAACATTATTGCATGGGCGATGTTATAGCTACTGCTCAGCTATATTTGCGTTTGAAATCTCTGCCGGTCATTGCAATGGAAAATATTACCATCGTCAGCTAAAGCTCTTTTATGAGTAAAAAGAAAAAAAAGAAGTTTTCAAAGTCCGATTCATCTAGTAAGCGTCAACCTAAAGCTCAATACATCAAGGAAAGAGTTAAGGAGCATTTTGGTACCAACCTAGGGTCGTCTTATAGCATGCAGCAGATAATCAAGGAATTGAAGCTGCGGGATATGCGATCCAAAAACCTGCTAAAAGAGATTCTTTTTGGCATGGAAAGTCAGGACAGGATTACAAGAGGGCCTGATGGGAAGTTTACCAGTGTGAATGACGCTTCTTTTATCACAGGAGTTGTGGATCATGTAAACCCTCGATTTGCTTATGTAATCAGTGAGCAAGTAGAAGAAGACATTTGGGTTAAAACAGATGACCTCAAGTTTGCTATTGATGGAGATATCGTTAGCCTGATGGTTACTTCGCCGCCAAAAAATGGATTCAGGGCTGAAGGGAGAGTGTTGGAGATTAAGCAACGATCCAAAGAGGAGTTTGTGGGTAGGATTGAGGTTTCTGAGAAATTTTCATTCGTAATTCCTGACAATAAAAATCTCCACTTTGATGTTTTTGTTTATCCAAAGAATATTGGGAAGGCTAAACACAATGATAAAGTAATTGTAAAAGTCCTTAAGTGGCACGACGCCCGTAACCGAAGCCCGATGGGAGAGGTAACTCGGGTATTGGGAAAAGCAGGTGAGAATGATGCGGAAATCCATTCAATAATGGCAGAATTTGGATTGCCTTTTCAGTTTCCAGAAAAGATTGAGGAGGCAGCCTCTGGGATCCCTGTTACATTTTCCAAGAAAGATCTAGAGAACCGTCGGGATTTCAGAGAGATTACCACCTTTACCGTGGACCCTGAAGATGCTAAAGACTTCGACGATGCACTTTCTATCAAAGAGGTAGGGAAAGGGACATATGAGATTGGGATACACATCGCAGATGTCTCTCATTATGTCACAGAAAACTCGCAGCTTGACAAAGAGGCCTTTGAACGGGCTACTTCTGTTTATCTGGTTGATCGCACGATTCCAATGCTACCTGAAGTGCTTTCCAACAAGCTATGCTCGCTTCGGCCAAATGAGGAAAAACTTACCTTTTCAGCTGTCTTCGATATCGATGAGAAACTCAAAATCACTAAAAGATGGTTTGGCAGGACAATCATCAATTCAGATCGCCGCTTTACCTATGAGGAAGCACAGGAAAACATTGAGTCTGGAGAGGGAGATTATGCAAAAGAACTAATCATATTAAATGACCTGGCTAAGCGATTTAGAGGACAGCGGTTCATAGACGGAGCTGTGAATTTTGAAACTACTGAAGTAAAATTTAAGCTGGACGATAAAGGGAAACCCCTGGCAGTAGTACCTAAGGTACGAAAGGATGCTCATAAAATGATCGAAGAGTTTATGTTGCTTGCCAACCGTGAGGTAGCTACCTATGTCTATCAAATGAAAACAAAGGGTCAAAAAGCTCCGAATACCTTTGTTTATCGGACACACGACCTACCCGATCCCGAAAAACTTGAGAACTTCAGCAAGTTTTCTGCCCGTTTTGGCCATAAACTCGAAACTTCAGGAGACATTTCAGGAAGCCTTAACCGATTGATGGGGGAGATAGAAGGAAAGCCAGAACAAAACGTATTGGAGCAGTTAGCCATTCGCTCCATGGCCAAGGCTAAATATACCACAGAACCCAAGGGGCATTTTGGTCTTGCATTTGACCACTACACACATTTTACCTCACCAATCAGGAGGTATCCCGATGTGATGGTGCATCGACTATTATGGAGTTACCTCGAAGCAGGTAAAGCCCCGGAAAAGGATCCGTACGAGAAACGATGTATTCATTCTTCAGAGCGGGAGAAAAATGCTGCAGATGCAGAGCGAGCTTCGATCAAATACAAACAGGTTGAATATATGAATACCATGCTAGGGCAAGTATTTGAAGGCTTGGTATCCGGTGTTACGGAATGGGGAATTTTTGTGGAAATTGTAGATACGAAATGTGAAGGCATGATCAGGTTAGCTGATATTAAAGGAGATTTTTACGATTTTGATGAGAAAAATTATCGGGTCATCGGTAGAAACAATAAGCGGATAATTACTTTGGGAGATAGACTCAAAGTATTGGTTGCAAGGACTGATATTGATAAAAGAACAATAGACTTAGACTTAGTACAGGAATGAACCCTATCAAGGAACTTCAGCAAAAGATAGAAGCGCATATTAAACAGCTCCATTTTGGGGAGCATCCCAGAGAGTTATACGAGCCTATCGGATACATTCTATCATTGGGTGGAAAACGACTAAGACCTTTGTTGGTATTATTGGGCTATCAATTGTTCAAAAAAGATGTAGACGCCATCATAAGGCCTGCTTTGACTGTGGAGGTATTTCACAACTTTACGTTAATGCATGATGACATTATGGATGAGGCTCCCATAAGGAGAGGGATGCCAACAGTACATGAAAAATGGGACAGTACCGTAGCGATACTTAGTGGAGATACAATGCTTGTAAAGGCGTATGACTTACTGCTTGAAATAGATGCAGAGATACTAAAAGCAGGGCTTGGTGCCTTCAACAAGACGGCAATTGAAGTTTGTGAGGGGCAACAGATCGATATGAATTTTGAGTCCAGAAACATGGTGATGGAGGGCGAGTATATAGAAATGATCCGCCTGAAGACCGCTGTATTACTGGGTTTTAGTTTGCAATTTGGCGGACTGATGGCCCGGACTTCAGTTCAGAACCTGGACTTATTGTACAGAATTGGGGAGTTAATGGGTATCGGGTTTCAATTGATGGATGATCTTTTGGATGTTTTTGGGGATCAGGAAAAATTTGGCAAAAAAGTAGGGGGAGATATCATCTCTAACAAAAAGACCTTTTTATTAATTAAAGCCCTTGAATTGGCAGATCCGGCACAAAGTGAAATACTGAAAGACTGGCTAACAAAGACTTCATTTGATCCAGATGAAAAGGTAAGTGCCGTTAAGGGCATTTATGTGGAATTAGATATTCAGCAAATCACCACTGAAAAGATGAATAGCTATTTTGACCAGTCAATAGAATTGATGAACGAGTTGGATGCAGAAACCAATTTGTTAAAACAGTTTGCTTTACAACTTATGAAAAGAGAATCATGATGTCTATCACATTTATCATCATTGGCATAACCATTTTAGTATCCTATTTAGCTTTTAACAATGATGACATGATGCGAAAACTCATCATGAATCCTTACCTCGTGGTTAGTAAAAACCAGTACTACCGCATGGTAACATCCGGATTTTTACACGCGAGTTGGATGCATTTAGGATTTAACATGTTTGCCTTTTTCTTCTTTGGCCGGGTAGTAGAGCGCTATTTTGGCCAGCTGCTTGGCGGAGATGCATGGATCGTTTTTATCCTATTTTACCTTACTGCCATTGTTTTCTCAGACCTCCCTACTATTTTTAGAAACAGGCATAATCCTGGATATAATAGTCTTGGAGCAAGTGGGGCAGTTTCTGCTGTTGTTTTTACAAGCATTCTCTACGCTCCTCTCAATGAAATCTATATTTATTTTATTAAGCTGCCAGGCTTCATTTTTGGACTACTATATATAGGGTATTCTTATTGGCAGAGTAAAAATGAAGGAACAGGGATTAATCACGATGCACACCTTTATGGGGCACTGTATGGGATTGTGTTTGGGATAATTATTTATCCAGAATCTGCCGGAGGATTCATTGAACAAATCCTCCGATACAGACTCTTTTGATTTTTTATTTATTAACTGAAATCAGCTCAACTTCAAAAATGAGCACAGCATTTGGCGGAATAGATCCACCTGCACCTCTAGGTCCATAACCAAGTTCAGAAGGAATAACCAATTCCCATTTAGATCCTTCCTTCATCAATTGTAAGGCTTCGGTCCATCCTGGTATAACTCCATTTACAGGAAATGTGGCAGGTTCTCCTCTTTCTACGGAACTATCAAATACTGTTCCATCAACAAGTTTTCCTGTATAATGTACGGTTACTTCATCTTCTGGCCCTGGAGTAGCTCCAGTACCTGGAGTGATCACCTGGTACTGTAAACCAGTTTCTGTTACTTCAACGCCACTTTTGGCCTTATTTGTTTCGAGATATGCTGAACTTTCTTTCATAGATGCTTCACTTTGAATATTACTTTGTGCCATCATCAATTGCTGGCATTGTTGCATTGTTAATTTTGCATTTCCTTCGAACGCTTCAGCAAGGGCTTTGCCTACCAGTTGCACATCTAAGCTTTCGTCATTAAGACTTTTAAGACTTTCTGCAATCTGAACACCGTAGCTATAGCTTAGGCTGTCGTTGAAGCTTTCTAATACAACAGGTGCTTCCTGTTGCTCTTTACATCCAAATCCAACAACTAGAAATGTCAGAAAAGTATAGTTTAATAAATTTTTCATTTTCCATTTTTTTTAACGAGGCGCTAAGATAAATACATTATTAGAAGAACAAGAATTATCGTTTGCAAATACGGTATTGCCTTTCATTACCCTCAACATTCGGATACAATTGTTGAGTTATTCTGATACTTTTGCTATTCAGATAAAAAAAATCAATGGAAGAGGAGCGAAAGCCATCGTTAAATTTTATAGAACAGCTAATAGAAGGAGACTTAAAAGCTGGGAAACATAAAAGCATCCATACAAGGTTCCCGCCGGAACCTAATGGATATTTACACATAGGACATGCTAAATCCATTATTCTGAATTTTGGTCTGGCAGATAAATACCAGGGTAAGTGTAACCTGAGATTTGATGATACAAATCCGGAAAAAGAAGATGTTGAATATGTGGATTCCATCAAGAAGGATATCCGATGGTTAGGCTACGATTGGGAAGATCGGGAGTTTTATGCTTCAGATTATTTTGAAACTCTTTATGCATTTGCTGTTCAGTTGATCAAAAAAGGGAAGGCCTATGTGGATGACCTCAGTCAGGAAGAATTCAATGCCATAAAGGGAACGCCAACTGAACCTGGTAAAGCAAGTCCATGCAGAAGTAGGACCGTCGAGGAAAATCTTCAACTGTTTCAGGAAATGAAAGAGGGTAAGTATACAAATGGAGAGAAAGTACTCAGAGCGATTATTGATATGTCCTCTCCAAATATGCACATGAGAGATCCCATCCTCTATCGTATCAAACATATCCATCACCACCGAACTGGTGACCAATGGTGTATTTACCCTACCTATGATTTTGCCCATGGACAGTCAGACAGCATTGAAAATATCACCCATTCATTGTGTACGCTAGAATTTGAAGTACATCGACCGCTATATGAATGGATTATTCAGGAATTAGAAATTTTTCCATCAAAACAAACGGAATTTGCGAGGCTGAATCTTAGCTATACTGTAGTAAGCAAAAGGAAACTACTCGAATTGGTACAGTTGAACCATGTGAAAGGCTGGGACGACCCACGGATGCCAACGATATCAGGAATTAGAAGGAGAGGCTTCACACCAGAAGCCATCAAGAATTTTATCCATAAAGTTGGAGTGGCGAGAAGAGATGGAATAACTGATGTAGCGCTTCTTGAGCATTCAGTTCGTGAGGATCTAAACAAAAGAACAAATCGTGTTTTTGGTATTCTCGATCCGATTAAGTTAGTAATCACCAATTGGCCGGAAGATAAAGAAGAAGTACTAACGGCGGTGAATAACCCTGAAGACGAAGGTGCCGGAACTCGAGAGATGAAGTTTGGGAGAGAAATATTTATTGATCGGGGAGATTTTATGGAAGACCCTCCAAGCCCCAAGAAATGGTATCGGCTGGGCCCTGATCGTGAGGTACGTCTTAAGTATGCCTATATCATCAAGTGTACAGGCTATGATAAGGATGAGCAAGGTAAAATAACTACACTTTATGCTGAATATGATCCAGCAACTCGAAGTGGACAGGATACCAGTGGAAAAAAGGTGAAGGGCACGTTAGGATGGGTATCTGTGCCTCATGGGATCAACGCTGATATTAGGCTTTATGACCGGTTGTTTCATACGGAAGACATGACCGATATTGAAGATGATTTTAAGAATCACCTCAATCCTGATTCATTGACCATCAACCGGCATGCTGTTATTGAAGAGGAATTGAAGTCAGCAAAAGTTGGAGATCTGGTCCAATTTGAAAGAGTAGGTTACTTCCGGGTTGATGAGGACAGTACTCAAGAAAACCTGGTTTTCAACCGGACAATTACACTAAGAGATAATTGGGAACGGTCGAAGGGTAAATGATTTTACATAAAATAGCAGAGCCCTTTTGATGTGGCCCTGCTAGATTTATTTCTTTATATGACCTTTAAGTAAGTTTACAACTAGTAAACAGCTAAAAATACCTGTAGTAATCTGTCAGTTTGGAGATGACCTGATCAAATAAGGGAGCGGTAAATTCTTCAAACATCAGCTGAGGTCCAGGTGCAGAAACTTCGATACGATTTACCATATCAACTTCTTCTTCACTTAGTGCACGCTCGTCCCCATTAAACGTAGCCCATCGGGCAGTCCAAACATATTCACTGGGAAATTTCTCTTGTGTCAGCACTTTTTTTGTTCGTCCATCAAGTACTTTAAAGTCGAGCAACCCACTTCCAGTGAGCGATCTTTCATTGATTTTTACTACGGCTTTTACTGTTCCAATAACCTTCTCTCCGCTTTTCGTTGTGCCAATTTCCACACTATCTCTGCTGGTCTCTTTTTCATAAGTTCTGCTAGAAATGCCTCCGAGATTAAAACGGTCAAACTCCATTCTGATATAATGATCAACATAAGGAAGTCGATCAATCTTGGCTTCTTCAGGAGTATAAAACCGAACATATTGGTTGATCATATTATTATGCAGGTATTCATTGATTTTGTTCACAAAGAATTCATGCTTCACATCAAACATTCTGACAGGACTTGGAATGGGCTCTACCACAATCCTCATGGTCGAATAGAAAAGCGATTCATTTATTTTATCTTCAACATCTCTGTACCTTGGAACGAACTCGCTCGCTATAGAGAAATGACCATGAGCTTCTTTCGCTTTGTCCCGGTTCTCTTTTAGTTCAAAAGCTTGCATACCTAATTGGTACCTATACTCGGCTGCTTTGATCTTTGCTCCTGCAAGCTCAGAATCAAATTTTAAGGGATTGGGGACCACTTCCCTACAACCCGGACATCTGGCAATAGCGTCATAGAGATTATTGATACCAGCATAGTCGGAAACCATTTTTTCGTACTTAAATGGGTCAGTACTGGATTTTGCTCTCTGAATATTGTCTTTGTGTAAATCGACAGCCAGAAAATAGGCTGATTTTAATGTTTGTCTGGATTTTTTATGATCCGAGTTTGATTTAAGCCTGTTTATTGCCTGAAAAGCTGCGGTATCATAATTTCCGCTTTCAAGTGCTTTTTTCCCACTATAACAGCCAACTAATAGGAGTATTACAGCAAATAATGAATAAGTAATGGTTGACTTCATGGTAGTATCAATTTGATTCGTAAGATACGGAAATCATAAAATGTGCCAATTATTTCTTAATAATAATAAAAAATTGATTTCATGTCAGTTAATTATGAAAGAAATAGGAGGTAAAATAAGCTATCCAGCCTTTCGAAGTACTTCTAGTGGGGATCTTGAAATAACTGACTGGTTGTTTAATAATCCAATAAAAACAGTTAGTCCTGTTACCGCCAGAATAATGGTAAGTATTTGTATCGGGTTAGGTATATAGGTTAATTCAAACACAAAATGTGCAAGAACGATAGAAAACACCACTGCAAGCACAATACCAGCCAATGCCCCTAATATTCCCAGGAAGAAATATTCTGCAATTACGATTTTCCATAATTGATTGCTAGACGCTCCAATTGTTCGCAGCAGTACATTCTCTTTCATTCTTTGGAATCTACTGAGAACAATACTGCTTATAAGCATGATAATTCCTGTACCAATACTAAAAAAAGCCATGAAGCGAATGACAAAAGCAATTTTCCCGAGAATTTCATCCAGGGTTTTCAATACAAGCTCCAGATCGATAATTGAAATGTTTGGATAATTTCTAACTATTGCCTGCTGATACCTGGCAGAAACTTCTGTATTGTCAACCTTTGTAATTAATACATGAAACTGAGGTGCTTTTTCTAAAACACCGGTTGGGAAAAGCACCAGAAAGTTTGTCTGGACTCTTCGCCAATCAATTTCTCTGAAGCTCCCGACGTAGGTTTCAACTAAAGCTCCCTGAACATTCCATAATAACTTGTCTCCCAGTCCGACACCTAAATTATCAGCATAACTTGAAGATATAGAGATCGGAATGCTATCACCGCCATTTAATGCCTGTCCTACCCATTCTCCCTCCACAATGGTTTCCGAATCGATCAATGAATCGCGGTAGGTAATCCTGTATTCTCTATTATATACCCAGGATCTTCTATGATTGGTTGTATCCTTTTCTGCTTCAATCCGATCCACCCCTTTGATCTCTTCCAGTCTCATCGTGACAATAGGCACCTCCTGGATAATAGGGAGGTCATAGTCTAACGTCACGGCTTTTACTTCTTCCTTCTGGGGTGTTTGAATATCAAATAGTACGGTATTCGGTCGATCACCTGAACCAGTAATCGTTACCCGGTCGATCAACATGTCCTGAACGAAAAGCACAGTGGCTATGAAAGTCGTTCCTAATCCCAAAGTGATGATCAGGATAGAGGTTTGATTGTGTGGCCGGTAAAGGTTTGATAGCCCCTGCCTCCAGGCAAAGGAGATGTTTGTAGGCAAAAGTTTTTTCATCATCCACCTTAACCCTGCACCAATAAGGCCCAATAAGACTAATGCGGCCACTAAACCTGATGTGAAAATGAGGGATTCAGTCCAGTCATCAATTTGTAGGTAGACCAGGAGATTAATAAACCCAAAAAGGATAACCGCGATAATTACTTGTACCTTATCCAGTTTGGTGTGTCCACTTATTTCAGACCGGATGGCTTGCATCGGGCTTATCAGCCTCAACGAAACCAGTGACAATGACGCGAAGAGTACGGAGACAATTACCCCAATTGTAATACCCATAAACACAGCGGAGTAAGAAATGGTAGAGGAAAAATCAACAGGAATAAACTCTTTTAGAAGTTCTGGTAGAAATACCTGTAAGCTGATTCCCAGCAGACAACCTAGCATGGACCCCAGCAGTCCAAAGAAGCTTACTTGTATTAAAAAGATGGAAATGGCTTGAGAAGATTTTATCCCAAGGCATCTTAGGGTGGCTACTATACTTGTCTTTTCTTTGGTGTACACATAAATAGAGCTGGCAACTCCAATACAACCCAAAAGCAGAGCAACGAATGCCACTAATTCAAGGAAATCCGTAAGGTCTCCAAAAGACCGACTGGTTTGTCTCTTTTGATCTTCGACCGTATCTACATCATAGCCACTATCTTCAGTTACTTCTTTTAGTTCTTTCCAGGACTCCGTTGTATCAGCAGCATTATTGAAGGTATAGTAATGCAGATAGTTGATCCGGCTTCCTTTTTTTATCAACCCGGTACGTTCCAGGAAGTCGTAAGGAATATACACCACAGGCGCTGCAGTCGATCCTATACTGGTCTGTCCCGGGATCTTTCTAAGCTTTCCTACAATTTTGAATTGGATATTTCCCACTTTGACAGAATCACCCAATTCTACATTGTATTGCATCATGAGTTTTTCATCTACAAGGGCATTCTGGCCTTTGAGAAAGGACTCCGATGCCTCTGCAGGAACAGTCTCAATGGAACCGTAGTACGGATATTTTCCACTTAGTGCACGAATTTGGGTGAGCCGGGTCCCGTCTGTTCTTGGGAAAAATGCCATAGAAGCAAAGTAGCATTCCCTCGACATGTCATCTGCATATAGCGAGTGAGCTGCTAAGAGCGAATCAGGTAATAATTGACTACCGCGGACAGAAACATCAGCTCCTAACAATGTTTTAGCCTGATCGTTAATTTCTATGAGTAAATTTTCCCGGAATGAGGTAACACCTACCAGAGCGGCTATACCTAAAGCAATAGCCAGGATAAAAAGCAAGAGTTTGCTTTTACTATTCCTCGCGTCTCTCCAGGCCATTTTCCATGGCCAGGATCGGGAATATCGGGTTTCAACTATGCTGGTTTCTGTATTCAAAGTATGTGCTGATTAGACGATTTTTCCACCTTTCAGAGAAATGATGGTATCTGTTTTCCTGGCTAATTCGTTGTCATGTGTCACGATGACAAGTGTAGTTTTTTGTTCTTTGTTGATGTCAAATAGAATTTCTTCAATGTATTGACTGGTCTCGTCATCCAGGTTTCCAGTAGGCTCATCGGCAAAAAGTATTTTTGGACGGTTAGAAAATGCCCTTGCAATGGCAACACGCTGTTGCTCACCGCCTGATAATTGCGACGGGTAATGTTCAATTCTGTTTTCCAGACCTACTCTCTTTAGGAGTTCTGTAGAAGCGCTTTTTGCATTTTTATCTCCTCTTAGTTCCAATGGAACCATTACATTTTCAAGTGCAGTAAGTGTTGGGATTAATTGAAAATTCTGAAAAATAAACCCGATGTTTTGATTTCGAACTTTAGCAAGTTGATCTTCATTAAGCGGGTTTAACAAAGTGTTGTTGAGTGTAACTTTTCCTTCAGAAGCTCTGTCTAGCCCGGCACAGAGGCCTAGGAGTGTTGTTTTTCCACTTCCGGAAGGACCCACAATGGAAATTCGATCACCCTGTGCAACCTCAAAATTAATATTATCTAAAACCTTTATCGAACGTGAACCACTTTGATAAATCTTGCTTAGCGATTCAACTTTTAAAATTGATGACATCTATTGTGAAGGTTAATTCTATTAAAACGATTGGATACTCATCATGTTCACTTTAATATTTAAAATCTAATGATAATGAAAAAACACCACATTGGTGGGCGCTGTATTTAATCACTAGTATTATTGACGGTTCAATTCATACTATGTTTTAGTCTAGAGTCAACAATAAGTTTTGATTAAAAGTAGGATATGATTTTTCTCAGCTTTTATGTTGACCTGTACCATAGTAGATCAAAATAAAATAGTAGAAATTAATAGTTGAATTTAAATACTACGGCCATGATAACTAGAAAAATGGGCTTTTTGGAATGGATAATGTTAGCTACCACACTTACAATGCTTGTTCTAGCAACTAAAATTAGCATTGATACACTGGTTAAGTTAACCTGCGACTTTCCCTGGTATTTTTAAAAACACAAAGATTCTGAGAAATCGGAGAGTTAAATTTAATGAAAGACCAACCGGTTGATGGGTATGTCGCATTCACTGTGAGTGTTTTCCTGATCGATTTTTTCCACATGGACCAGGTCCTCATCCGGGAATTCATAAATGTTTTGATGATAAAATGTAATCAAATCCATGATATAGAGGTAAGTGGGTTGATCAACTAGATATTCAGAGTCGTCATATCTATCACTCATCAAGTATTGATCCGGGGAGGTTTCAATATCTGGGTTCATTACTTCGGACATTTGTATCTAATTTCTGTTTTTTTGATATAAAATACCATGAACAAGATCATATACCCTGATGATTTTGATCAAGGCCATTTTCTTTGCTGTACATTAAAAGTTAAGGCAGTAATGCGTCTTGCCATCAATCTGTTTATTAAATTCGGGCTGAAAACATTCTTATGAAGTTATTTTTATGGATAAGCATCCTTGCATTTGCTATCTCGTGTAGTAAACCTTCAAAACAGGATGAGAATAGAGAATCCCAGCAAGAGGTAGAGCAAGAGACTGCTAAAAAATCAGAAGATCAAATTATTTTGTTTTTTGGGAATAGCATTACTGCCGGATATGGTATAGCTACTGATCAGGCATTTCCTGCCGAAGTGCAAGAGATTATTGATTCATTAGGCTATAATTATAAGGTAGTTAATGCAGGATTGTCAGGAGAAACATCTTCTGGTGGTCTTAACAGGATTGATTGGGTACTAAGGACAGTTCCTGATGTTTTCGTACTGGAACTTGGAGCGAATGATGGCTTGAGAGGCTTAAAGCTTTCAGAGACCAAAAAGAACCTGGCTGCGATAATTGAGAAAGTAAGAACGGTGAACCCGAAGGTACAAGTTGTAATTGCAGGTATGGAAGTGCCTCCTAACCTGGGTCAGGACTACACTGCTGAATTTAGAAAGATATTTAAGGATTTAGCGGAAGAGCAGGATGCCTTGCTAATCCCTTTTTTACTAGAAGGGGTAGCAGGTGAGGAAGAATTAAATCAATCTGACGGCATACACCCTACTGAGGAAGGACATATGATAGTTGCTAAATTGGTCTGGAGCTATCTAGCTCCGATCTTGAATCCTGGTGATGGCGTTTGAGGAACATTTGGAGTTATTGGTTGGGTGGATATGGAACTACCCATTACTTATTCTTTTGATAGGAGGAGGATTTTTTTTCATGGTTTATAGCCAGTTTCTTCCATTTAGGTTTTTTGGGCATGCCATCAATGTAATTCGTGGGAAATATGATGACGCGTCTGATCCTGGGCAAATCAACCATTTTCAGGCACTTTCAGGAGCCCTTGCAGCTACCATAGGCATGGGAAATATATCAGGAGTGGCAGTTGCCATATCCATGGGAGGTCCTGGCGCACTCTTTTGGATGTGGGTCAGTGCTATTTTGGGTATTTCTACAAAATTTTTTACCTGCACATTGGCGGTTTTATTTAGGGGAAAAGATTCAGCCGGTGAAATACAGGGTGGTCCCATGTACTTTATCGTTGAGGGTCTGGGACCAAAGTGGAAACCTTTAGCAGTGGCTTTTTCCATATTCGGCCTAATGGGTGCAACACCTCTTTTTCAAGCGAATCAAATTGTGGAATCTATTGGTGATATCTTAATTGAACCGTCTGGAATAGCTGTAGAAAACAGGTTTTATTTAGAATTAGGTATTGGATTTTGCTTGATGATCCTTACAGGGGCAGTTATTTTCGGAGGCATTAAAAGAATAGGACTGGTTGCTTCCAGGCTGGTGCCTGCCATGGTCATTCTTTATGTGCTTGGTATATTTTTTATTCTGGTGACAAATTCACAAAATATTTTGCCCTCTTTTAGTTTAATACTAACAGATGCATTTACAGGCAATGCAGCCATGGGAGGCGCTTTAGGCGCACTTATCATCACAGGGGTCAGGAGAGCGGCCTTCTCTAATGAAGCAGGTATTGGAACTGCGCCTATGATGCACGGTGCAGCTAAAACCAAGGAACCTATTAGAGAGGGTTTGGTTGCCATGTTGGGACCGGCCATCGATACCTTAATTATTTGTACACTAACCGGACTGGCTATTCTGGTGACTGGTGTGTGGAAAAACTCAGAATTAAGTGGAATTTCACTAACCACAGAGGCTTTTGCAAGTATTCCATATATTGGGACCTACATACTCGCCTTGTGCGTGCTGATATTCGGATTCACTACCATTTTTGGGTTGGCCTATTATGGTAAGAAATGCTTTTCTTTTTTAGTTGGGGCTGAAAAGGCGCATTATTTTGATTATTGGTATGTAGCTCTGGTCATATTGGGGTCAGTAAGTACTTTAAAAGTGGTGATCTCTTTTGTAGATATTGGCTATGGACTTATGGCTTTCCCAACCATGATATCAGCGATACTACTTGCGCCAAAGGTCATGAAGTCCGCAAAGGACTATTTTGAAAAGTTTAAAGTTTAAATATTGGTGGTACCAGTCATGTTTATTTTATATTTGCGCTCCTAAGTACAGGTTTAATGAGAATTATCATAGCCGGTGTAGGAGATTTGGGTTTTCATCTTGCCAAGTTGTTAGCCTTTGAAGAGCAAGACATTATTGTCATTGATCAGGATGCCACAGTGTTGGAAAGCGCCTCCAATAACCTGGATGTTAATGTAATAAAGGGCAGTTCTACTTCCATCAAAGTATTAGAGGAAGCCAATGTTGGTAGAGCAGACTTACTCATAGCGGTCACTTCCAACGAAGAGACCAACATCGCAACTGCGATTATTGGAAAGAAACTTGGGGCTAAACGCACCATAGCACGAATATCCAATATAGAATTTCTTCATCAGCGGGATAAGCTGGATCTAAAAAGTGTAGGGATTGACGAAATAATCTCACCAGAATCGCTGGGAGCCAAAGAGATTAAACGACTTCTCAAGCAATCTGCTTTAACAGATACTTTTGAATTTGAAAAGGGTCTCCTATTGCTGATTGGAATCACGGTAGACGAAGACTCAGAGCTTAGGGATAAGACGCTTACTGAAACGGCCTACTTAAACCCCGATCATAATTTCACGACAATTGCCATTTTGCGTGACAATGAAACCATTATTCCTTATGGGGACAACAAATTTGACGTAAATGATCACGCCTACTTCATTGCAGAGCCAAGCGGATTAGAGCGTGTGATGGCCCTTGCAGGAAAAGAGCGCATAGAAATCAAGAATGTAATGATTCTTGGCGGGAGTAAAGTGGGGATTAACCTGGCAAAACAGGTAAGTAAAAAATACAACATCAAGCTCATTGAGCAAGACAAAGAAAAATGCCTGGCTTTAGCAGATGAACTTCCGGACACAATGATTATTACTGGGGACGGCAGGAGTATTGATCTTTTAAGACAAGAAGGCATTGATCGAATGGATGCTTTTATCGCGCTTACAGGAAATTCAGAGACTAACATCATTTCTGCATTGGTAGCTAAGAATCATGGTGTTCTGAAGACTATTTCAGCTGTTGAGAACATAGATTATATTCATCTTTCTCAAAGCATTGGAGTAGATACCCTGATTAATAAGAAATTAATTGCTGCAAACTTCATTTTCAGATATATCCGTAAGGGTCACGTACTTAACCTAACCAGTATTCATGGGGTTGACGCAGAGATACTTGAGTTTGAAGTGAATAAAAACTCCAAGATGGTTGACCATGAGCTTAAGGATCTTAAGTTTCCAAAAAAGGCAATCATTGGAGGGGTAATCAGAAATAATACCGGATACGCGGTAAGGGGAGATTTTGTATTTAAGGAAAAGGATCGCGTGGTGGTTCTATCCAAGAGTGAATGCATAAAAACGGTGGAGACCTATTTTAAATAATGTTGTTTAACTATAGAGTTATTATAAACATTTTGGGTATCCTACTGATGCTTAATGCAGTCTTCATGCTGACTTGTATAATGGTCAGTTTTATCTACCTGGAAGGTGATTCTTTTGCATTAATGCTTGCTGCTTCTATTACAGGAGCTTCCGGAGCGTTGATGTTTTTTACGACTAAAAAAACAGAAAATAAACAGCTGAGTAAGCGTGATGGCTACATGGTGGTTACTCTTGGGTGGTTGACCATGTCATTTTTCGGATGTCTTCCCTACATATTCAGCGGAGCTATTCCAAACTTAACTGACGCATTCTTTGAAACGATCTCTGGTTTTTCAACCACTGGAGCCAGCATCCTAACAGACATTGAGTCTGTGAATAAAGGCATTTTATTTTGGAGGAGTCTCACTCAATGGATCGGGGGGATGGGGATCATTGTACTTACGGTTGCAATATTGCCTATTTTGGGAATTGGCGGTATGCAGCTTTTTGTGGCGGAAGCACCTGGCATTTCTCCAGATAAACTCCAACCCCGGATCAAGGAAACAGCCAAAAGACTTTGGTTTATTTATCTAGGGATAACAGTTGGAGAGGCACTACTCTTGTTCGCAGGAGGCATGACTTTTTATGATGCTGTGAATCACGCTTTGACCACAGTGTCAACAGGCGGATTTTCTACAAAAAACAATAGCATCGCTTTTTATGAGTCTCCTTTTATACATTATGTGATTACATTGTTTATGTTTCTTGGGGGCACCAACTTTACCATGACATACTTTGGACTTCATGGTAAGTTTTTAAAAGTGATCAAGAATGAAGAGTTTCAGTATTACCTCATTACATGTTTGGTAGCTGCAGTTTCTGTAGCTGCAGTTTTATTTGGACTAGGGATTGAAGATGCAGAGAGTGCTATACGAATTTCTCTGTTTCAGGTAGTTTCAGTCGTAACAACAACTGGGTTTATTACGGCAGATTATACAGGCTGGACCTCATTTGTTACCGTACTTTTTTTTATGTTGATGTTCGTGGGAGCTTCTGCAGGTTCAACCGCTGGAGGTGTAAAGATTGTGAGGCACATTGTTTTGATAAAAAATAGTATTCTGGAATTAAAGCGACAGCTTCATCCAAATGCCGTTATACCTGTAAGATTTAATGGGAAAGCGCTATCAAGGGATATTACCTTCAATATTCTGGCTTTTATCATGATTTACATATTCAGTTTTGCCTTTGGTTCCATAGTAATGTCTATTTTGGGGCTTGATTTTGAAACGGC
The DNA here is from genome assembly GCA_043554545.1 of Marinoscillum sp. Taxonomy (GTDB): domain Bacteria; phylum Bacteroidota; class Bacteroidia; order Cytophagales; family Cyclobacteriaceae; genus UBA7330. Next base: position 4,611,992 of record CP121337.1, read on the forward strand.
TATGGGATCCGTCGCTACTTGTCTGGGAAATATAGGACCTGGTATTGGTCATGTAGGTCCAGCAGATAATTTCTCGGCCATTCCAAGCGAAGGTAAGTGGGTACTGGCGTTTATGATGTTACTCGGACGGTTAGAATTGTTTACTGTGCTGATGTTATTTACCCCGTATTTCTACAAAAACAATTAAAGCTATGGAGCATCTTTTAAGTTATTTGATCTGGAGTCCGGATCCGGATTTTTTCACTATTCCGTTAATTGATCGACCGGTAAGGTGGTATGGATTACTCTTTGCACTGGGGTTTATCATTAGTCAACAAATTCTGATGTGGATCTTTCGGACAGATGGAAAGCCTGAAAAGGCGGTGGAAACGCTAACGGTCTACATGGTTATTGCAACTGTAGTAGGTGCCAGACTGGGGCATTGTTTATTTTATGCTCCGGAGTATTACCTCTCAGATCCGATCAAGATTCTTTACGTATGGGAGGGAGGACTAGCCAGCCATGGCGGAGCAATAGGTATCCTGATTGCGTTGTGGTTGTTTGCCAGGAAATATAAAGATGAGTATCGATTGTTTTGGATCCTGGATAGGATGGGTATCGTCGTGGCATTAACTGGAGCATTGATCCGAACAGGTAATTTCATGAATTCAGAGATGGAGGGAGTACAAACAAATACTTCCACTGGAGTGGTATATGCAAGGTTTACCGAGGATGTACTCAATGATGCACTGAGTTATAAGGGAATAGCCGACATTGAGTTTGAGCAGGGGGGTGATATGGAAAGTGACCTACCGGGTATTGTGCCAATAACTGCCAGAGTCTCTTTTGAAAGGAATATTACTATCACTGAAGAAGATAAGCGATTTGTAGAAAGTCGTCTGAGGCAGGCCTTATTAAGTTACACAGAGATCAAGCAACATATTGACTTTGGCAGTGATCAACCGCTCGCTTACAAATTTTATGAACAAAGAGGTACCAATTATCTTGATATCTATGGATTAGGAATTGTCAGGCATGCAGCTCAATTGTACGAGGCAGGATATTGTATTTTGCTCTTCTTGCTGCTACTCTGGCTATGGAAGGAGAAGCGAAACAAATTACCAGAGGGATTTATTTTTGGCGTTTTTATGACGTTGCTTTGGATGCTACGGTTTGCAGATGAGTTTTTTAAAATGAATCAAGAGGAATTTGAAGAGGAGATGGTCCTAAATATGGGGCAGTGGTTAAGCATCCCTATGGCACTTATTGGAATCATTGTAATGGTGTGGTCATTTCAAAAGAACAACAAATCCCTAAACAATTAAAAACGTTTAGTGTAGCTCTTTTACCTCAATGTTCTTGTTGATGATTCTTGACAACTCTTTGAGTTTTCCATCCATAAATAGTTGTGGAATTGTTTCCAGGGGAGTATTTAATGCCACTTCGTAGTTGACGTAGTCTTGAAAGAGCAGGCCTTTGATCCGTCTTTGATTAATGGCTTCTCTAAACCTGACACCACCTTCATCTTCTGTATAATTATAAGCAAAATAGTCTATTGCCAATGACTCTTTGTTGATCCAGTAGATATACTGATCATCATAATCTTCACCCCCCTGGTCTTTTTCAAAAGTTACCTTTACCGAGTAATATGTTTTACCATTAATGGTCACATCGTCCAGTAAAACTTTTTTGGCTGCGGGATCTTCAAGCACATAGGGCAACTGGAAGAAATATAATACACTGTTGATAGACGCGCTGTACTTTTTTGACCACTCAAGGGAGACATCAATGGTATCGCCATCTTCAGTACGGGCAAAGTTCTGACTATTGACTAAAAAATCTTTGATATACCTGGTAGAATCCTGGAAACTTCTGGTATATATGAATCTCTCTGGATATCTGGATACCGTATAGGAAATGTCTCTGAAATCAAAAGAAATATTTTTGTGATTTAGGTTATCTGGGTAGTAATTCTGGATTGATTGTGCAACCAGTTGAGCAGCTTTATGCTGTCGTTCCTCGCAACCTAAGACAGCAAAAAGTAATGCGATTAAAAAAGTGATTTGAAAATGTCTAGGTTTCATTTATGCATGGTATTTGGATATTCAAACGGTTCTTAGCTAAAAAGTTACAAGTATTGAATAGATACTGTGTCATTTGTCGGCAGTTAGGTATTTCCCTTAATTTATATATTAGGTTTTTTCCTGTTGAATAGGGAGCTGGATTGATCCATCTTTACCTCATCATTTAACAACAAATGTCATGGAACTAAGAACAATGAGACTTATGAGACTGGTATTTTCAGTGAGACTGATTTTAGCAGTGGTTTGGATATTGGCTATCGTTACTCTTATGTAGTGTCTAACTTAAATTATTGGATTATGATAAATGAAATATGAGAAGCCTCTCTATCTAAGGGAGGTTTTTTCTATTATGGGAAACTCAGACATTTCTGTTATTATCTTATAGGGAAAACATAATCCACTGAATAATTATTTACAAAAAAAAGCCTGTTAATGGAAAATGTTTAATTCACCGGTGTAATGCAGTTCACTTCTACGGGAATTACCAAACCTTCAGGGGTAGATAGGCAGGAAAGGTCATTAGGAGGTTCGAACCCAATGAGCAGACTAACTCCCAGACGATAATCTCCTTGTTCAGGTATATCAGCAGCTATCTCAGGGCTATAAGCAACAGGCTGTAGCCATACTGCACGTTCCAGACCCAATGAATCTTCCATCCTAAACCAGTTATTTTGCCAAACGCCATATCCACAAAGACTATTTTTGAAAGTAGCGTTTATTACACATTCAATGCCTTGATCAATATTGTTAACTATTGGATCGATGGCTATCGTCCTTCCATTAGATGCATTTTGAATAGTAACTTTAGTTTCCCCATCAGGGATAAAGCCCCCCAATACTTCTTGTAAGTCAATGGATACGGTGGTCTTTAGGTATGCCTCACATTGGTCATCATTACTTTGGTGAAAAACTTTAAGGAAAATCTCTTTATCAACAGCATCTTCACCGATTTCACCATTCCAAATCACATTAAATGAATGAGTACTGCACCCACCGCTATAACTTAGCCGGATATTTAACTTATTACCATCTGGGGAAATTCCTACAATTTTATAGGGGTCATTGGGCCCGGAGTAAGTCGAAGCAATAGTGTAATCTATATCCGTATCATCGTCAATTGGCGTGAAATCAAAACTACTTTCCAGGCACCCGGAGAATATACTTAATGATAATATGAATATAAATAGGCGCAAAACTCATTTATTTTAACTTCTTATAGGACACCAGTTTCAATCCTCAGGTTGGGATGCTTATGAAATATAAATTTCATCGCTTTCTATTCAAGTTCTAATTGATCCAGCTGTTTTGTAATATCCGCTATTTCCGCTGCTTCAAGCTCAAAAGACAATGATTTAGAATTCTGCTCAACCTGCTCCTGATTTCTGGCGCCCGCCAGTGCAGCAGTGATTCCAGGCTGTTGAATTGTCCAATTGATTACTAATTGGGCAAGTGTTGCGTCATACTTATCGGCAATCGGCTTGATAGTGGTTAAGAAGTTGTTGACTCTGGATAGATTAGGTTCCTGAAAATGTTTTTGAGATGCCCGGTGATCTCCTTCATTGAAGGAATAGTTTGTAGTTATTTTTCCAGTTAATAGTCCTCTTTGGAGCGGGCTATAAGCCAAAATTCCCTGACCACTTTCAAGACAATAAGGGATAACATCCTTTTCAATGTCTCTTAATACCATGCTGTAAGGCACCTGATTTGTTACAATAGGTGTCACCGCGTTGGCAGTTCTCATTTGCTCTGCAGAATAATTTGATACCCCGGCACTTCGTATTTTACCTTCCTTTTTCAGTTGATCTACAGCCTCAAAACTTTCTTCGATGGGTGTTGTTTTGTCTGGCCAATGAATTTGGTAAAGATCTATATAATCTGTTCCAAGTCTTTTTAGACTTTCCTCACATTCCTTGATGATGCTTTCTTTACTGGCATATTTATGAATATTGACGGAGGATCCATCGTTCATTTTACTTTCGAAGTGAAAATCCCCTTTGTTTGTATCCCACCTTAAACCAAATTTTGTCAAGAGTTGAATATTATCTCTTGGAACATTTTTCACAGCTTGTCCCACAATGATTTCGCTGTGTCCGAAACCATAGATCGGTGCAGTGTCAATGGAGGTAACTCCCATGTCCACGGATGCATTTATGGCTCTGATCGCATCTTTATCGTCAGATCCTCCCCACATCCATCCACCAATAGCCCATGCTCCGAATACGATGGGTGTAATTTCAACTTCTGATTGTCCTAACTTTACTTTTTGCATTATAATAACTTTTCTTCCTTCTAAATTAACAGATTCATCCTTTCTGTGTTCAGGTAATTATCAATTATACGCTATTTGGGCTAAATTGCCAGCCACAATCAAAAATCTAGTCAAAAGATATGAGTCGACTGGTCATTAACAACCTGGAAGAATTCAAAAAATATGTGGATCAGGACTTGGGAGAGTCTGAACTTTTGAAAGTCACACAGGATCAGATTAACAAGTTTGCTGATGCAACGATAGATCATCAATGGATTCACACAGATCCTGAAAAAGCTAAGGATGGCCCATTTGGCACTACCATTGCTCATGGGTACCTGAGCTTATCGTTGGTTCCATATTTATGGGGCCAGATTCTGGAAGTGAGAAACCTGAAAATGATGATCAACTACGGTATTGACAAACTAAAATTTAATCAGCCGGTCAAGGTAAACGATGAGTTGATATTAAAAGCACATCTGGAATCAGTCACTGATCTCAGGGGAATTACGAAAGTAGAAGTGGGGGCAAGAATGGAAGTGATAGGCAATAAAAAGCCTGTCTTTACTGCTACTTTGATTTTGTTATATCATTTTGAGTAGCACTTCGAGTGGTTTTAATAAGAAAAGCCGACTGTTGGCCGACTTTTCTTGTCGAGGTGACTGGATTCGAACCAGCGGCCCCCACGTCCCTAACGTGGTGCGCTAACCGGGCTGCGCTACACCTCGATAAAACATTCATGAAACTGTGCTCGAATATATTTTTTATTTCTGAGACTTTTTAATTTTAATTCAAACTTAAGTGCCTCAGGCTTATGAGCAAAGTATCTTTTAAAGATTAAATCCCAAGGAACCCCCTTGATTCTTGCTTAATTTCTTCTTCAGCTTATTTGATCTGAAATGTTCGGATCATGAGTCACCAAAAAATATAGACAAAAAATAAGGGAGTGATGTGAATCACTCCCTATTAAGATTAACCCTACTAACTGGTTGGGTTTAATCTTATGATCTGGCGTTGCACCAGATCAAATCACCGCCTAAATTTACTCGCCTTTGCGAATGTAAACGTAAAAATAGCAAACAAGTTTCGAATCTGCTACCAAAATCATGATTTCTATTCATTTATGTTCTTTTTATGGAAAGATCTGTCATTCTGGTAAATGCCTCGGGGTTTACAAACTATTTGTTTATTTTGTTGATTCAACCCAGCAGCTCAAAATGAGAAATAACTTTATACTGAGTATATTTTTCCTATTTATTCATTTGGGGTATGCATACTCCCAAAGTCCGGCAAGACTCATGCGCACTTATGAGAAAGGGGATTTTATTAAGACACGGGAGTTGATCATCAAGTCCCTTGAAAAGGATACAATTAATCCGGCAGCAAGATATCTCTATTCGATTCTTTTTATGGAAGATCCTTTTCGACTCAATACAGATTCGGCCAGATCTTTTATCAATGAAGCAATAGCGGATTATGAGATTTCTGGAGAGGATATAAAAGAAGACTTGAGTAAAGCAGAGATTACGCTGGACAGTCTCCAAAACCATAAGCTGAAAGTAACAAACCAAGCTTTTGGGACGGCTAAAGCTGAGGAGACGGTGGAGGCGATCGATTACTTTTTGAAACATTATCCAGAAGCACCTCAACTTTCAAGGGGAATATTTATCAGAGATAGCCTGGCCTACGATATCACAAAAAATCAAGATACATGGGACTCCTATAAAAAATATATGGAAACCTACCCAGATTCCTATTATTATTCAGAAGCAGACACGCATTATCAAAGACTCATTTTCATTGAGAAAACACTTGACAATAAGTTGAACAGCTTTGTTAAGTTTTTAAAGGCATTTCCTGCCACACCTCACAGGGCTGAAATTGAATGGGTGATATTGTCCAGAACAACTGTCAATCATAACTGGAAAGCTTATCACTCTTTTTTGTCCAACTATCCTGACTCTTATCTTGATAAAAAGGTCATAGATATGCTGTATTATATAGATAAGTCAAATGGATATTCCAGGTATAATGAACTACTGAGTCTGGCAGAGAATCAAGATTCACTTAACCTGACTAAAACCATTGAATATCCATTACTCTTTCCAATATTCATCGACGGCAAATATGGATTCATTACGACCAAAGGTGAAACAATTCTGGATCCCCAGTTTAATCATATTTTAGCATCCTACTACTGTGGTGGGATTGATTCAGAATGGCTTTTGGTAACAGAAAGTGGACAGCAAAAAATTATTAATCGCCAGGGAAGCACACTGATTGAAGGGCCTGATAACTATCAATTATTAGGAAATGGCATAGCGCTGGTACAAAGAGGGAAAGGAAAATATCTCTATCATATGTCCGGGTTTAGGCTCAATGAACAAAACTACGAGGAGGCTGAAGTCATTGGTGGTCATCTCATAAAAGTAAAACAGGGAAATTCATGGGGACTGGTTTCGATGCTTGGACTGAGTATACTGGAAGAGAAGTATGAGACCATAGAAAAGCGAGGCAAATTTGTAGTGATAGGAGATGGTCAGAAATATTTTGGGACGAACCTATCTGTCATCGCAGATCAAATGAAAAATGGCGAGGTAAATCTTGATTTTTCATTTGAGGATTATGAAGTTTTAGGGGATTCCCTTTTGCTTACTTTCAATGGAGATAAGGAGGCACTATACGATGAAAATCTGGAAGAAATTATCCCTAAAGGTGATCATAGAATATTTATCAATGGGTCTACCTGGTATATCAAAAAAGAAGACGGCTTTCAAATTTATAGTAGGAGCAATGATCAGTTAATCAATCAGACTTTCCCCTTTCTGGATGTTAACAATGGTTGGATGGCGATTAAACGGGATCAGGATTGGTTACTCATTTCACAGCGATATAAGGTACTTCCTAAGCAAGGGTTAGATTCAATACGGTTGATCAATGATGAAGCAGCATTTATCAAAAAGGGGGATACCCTTCAAATAATATTTAATAATGGAAAGGTCGTATGGATGCAGGATGATGAGAAGATGATTCTACTGTCTTCGCGCGAAAGGTCGGGGAATGAAGGTGCCTCATACATCATGTTGTTCGAAGATGACTACCGGAAAATTTTGTCAGCCCAAGGGGAATTGCTGATCAGTGGAAAATACGAACAAATAGATTTTCTTACGGACTCCTTGCTCACATTTAAGAAAGGAGAGGATTTTGGAATTATGGATGTTCATGGGAAAGTAATTCTTAGGGCCTTTTATCAAAACATTAGCGTATATGATGGGCTGGTTTCACTGCTTGACGATGGAAAAATTGGCTGCTATAACCCAAAGACCGGGCGAAGAATCCCAACGGACTATGATTCTCGGCTCACCGCGTTTGATGAATATTTTGTGATTTTAAAAGATGACAAAATGGGAATCATTAATGTCGATAATGAGGTTGTAATCCCTATTGAATATGATGAATTTATGCATTGGAATGATACCTCTTTTTTAGCCAGAGACAGCAGTAGCTGGCAAATCATGACCTATGGAAACGAAGTGCTTGCTACCGGATTGATGAAGCCTGAACTGATCGCAGAAAATGGTGAGGAGCAATTTATGAAAGTGCTGAGAGACCAGGGATTCGGCGTATTCAGTAATCAAAATGGTCAGGTTCTGGAAACGGCTTATAATGATATTGTCAACGTAGGTAGCTATGATAACCCAGCCTTTTTTGCAGAGCAGCACCTGAAGGCAGCCTCCTTTTTTGTGGTTACTTATTTTAATGGAAAGGGAGAAACCCTAAAATCTCAGGCCTATCGTCCTGAGGAGTACAACAAAATTTATTGTGATCAGTAGGCTATTATTCAAAGATGTGATCATTCGTTTTTTATCCTTTATTTCCACTAACTGGGCAATAGTGATCCTTTGTCATTTTAATGGACCTGAATAAGGCTGTGAAAACAAAGTATCTGATCATAGCGACCATTATCTTTTGCTTTTCAGCCAAGCAACTCTTTAGTCCGACATTATCCATTGGGCTTACCCTATTTACAGTGGATTTGCTGGTGCTCCACTTCTTATTTATGGATAGTGCTTTTCTGGGCAGAAATTTATTGATTCCGAGGTGGCTTTTCCTGACGGTGATTGCTTTGGTTAATGTTTTTGGAGGGGCTCATTTGATGGGTTTCAACTTACCATTTTCAGGGCAACCTATCTTTGCAATATTATTTGCTACGGTCCTTTTTGTCGCGCTCATGGTTAACAATCGCAGGAAACTGAGCAGGAAAGAAAAATAGGAGTTCTTAAGTTTTAGTAGTCCTAATTGATAGCAATACACCTAACCAGTTCTCCCTGCCTGTAATCCTTTTTGGGTTCAAGAAGAGCCAAAGCATTGCCCTTTGCCATAGAGCGCAACATGGACGATCCCTGGCCGTCAAGCATGATCACTCCCTCAGCTGTCATCTGAGCCTTGAGGAATGAGGGCCTGTCGAATGGCATCTTGAAACTTTTAGCCATCGGAAGGAAAACCCAGTCAGGTTTTGCCTCATTAGCACCGGTGAGTTTTTGAATTAGTGGTAAAACGTAAATAAATAGACAAACCAGAGAAGAGGCTGGGTTGCCAGGCAGACCGAAAACGAAAGAATCTTCCTTTTTGCCAAAATAGAGTGGCTTTCCAGGTTTCTGATAGACTTTATAGAATATTTCCTTAACTCCATTTTCTTCTAATGCCCGCTTTACAAAGTCATAGTCGCCAACGGAAATACCTCCGGAGATCAGTAATACATCTGTGTTTTCCAGTTGTTGTCCAATCATTTTTCTGGTACTTTCATAGTCATCTTTGACATGCTGATGGCCAGCAGAAAATCCAAATGAGCTTAAGGTAGACCTGAGTGTGTTGCTATTCGCCTCATACAATTGTCCCTCCTTAAGGGGTTCGCCTGGTTGTATCAATTCATTCCCTGTAGTCAGCAGGTTGATGATTGGCTTATGGAATACTTCTACACTTGAAAAACCGAATGAGCTCATTAATCCGATGACAGAGGGATTGATTTTTTGTCCTTTTGTGAAGATTTCAATTCCTTTTTTAACCTGTTCACCCCGACGTCGAATGTTTTTACCTTCCTTAATATCATCCTCAATCGACACAAGATCATTGTTTACAACTGTTTTCTCCTGCATAATTACGGCTAGGCAATTATCAGGAACTTTCGCGCCGGTAAAAATTCGATAAGCCTGACCTGTTTCCAGTTGATAGCGTGCAGTATCGCCGGCTTGAATCTCACCAACTACCTGATACTCGGGCCCATCCCCACAAATGGCGTAGCCGTCCATGGCGGAATTATCAAATGATGGTAAATCTATGTTGGCAATTATCGGTTTTGCCAGGTAATGGTTGAGACTTTCTGAAACAGGAATGATTTGTTCTTTTCTTGTAACCGCCTGAGAAGCGATGAGTTGGATGGCTTCCTGAATTGTTATCATCCACCAATAGAGATCATGGCCCTGTTTTTCTCATATTCACCACTGGTGAATGTGTCCATGCCATCCCGTGAGTATTTTTTTCCTTTGATGGCTTTCAAAATCAGCTCGGAAATATCTTCTCCGGCTCTGAGAGGAGTTAAGAGGTCAGTTTCAGATCGTGCAAACAAACAATTTTTCATGTGTCCATTTGCTGTAAGTCTCATTCGGTTGCATCCGTCACAGAAGGGATTTGTTACAGTGCTGATAATTCCAAATTTTCCTTCAAATCCAAGGGCCTGGTAGTTGGAAGAAGTACTGTGTTTGGGGTCCTTGAGTTTTTTAATTGTGAAGTGTTCTTTGACCTCCGTTAGGAGTTCTGCCTCACTCATGCATTTAGAGTTGTCCCAATTGTTGTCTTTGAAGGGCATGAACTCTATGAATTTTACCGTTAGGTTTTTGTTTCTGGTTAATTCGATAAAGTCTTTTATTTCCTGGTCGTTTACCTCTTTGATAAGTACGACATTGATTTTTACATTAAATCCCCGTTCAAGTGCCAGGTCAATGTTATTGCGAATCCGGTCATAGTAATCCCGCTTGGTGATGAAGATAGACTTGGTTTTATCCAGGGTATCCAGACTGATGTTGAGGTCTTTCAATCCCACTTCCTCAAATAGATCAAAAAATCTATCGAGGAGAATGCCGTTTGTCGTGATCTTGAGTTTTACCGGCAATTTTGCCAGGTCTCGTAACAGGGTAGCCACATCCTTACGAACCAATGGTTCTCCTCCGGTAAGTCTGATGGTATCTACTCCGAGTGAAACAAAAGTTTTGGCAATCTTAAGAATTTCCTCAAAGTTCATGATGTGCTCCTTGGGCATTAGCTCAATGCCATTTTCAGGCATACAATAGAAGCACCTGAGGTTACACCTTTCTGTAAGTGATATCCTGAGGTATGTGTGTTCCCTCCCAAAATTATCTATGATTTTTTCGCTGCTCAATCGTGTCTGCTTCCTTTTATTACCTCAAAGATGTGAAACAAATGAGGGAAAACCGAATCCATGGCTTCTCTCGCACCCCCGGTAGATCCGGGCACACTTAAGATAACTGTTTTTTTCCGAATACCTGCCAATGAACGAGAAAGCATTGCATATGGGGTTCGCTCCTGACCATACCTGCGGAGCGTCTCTGCAACCCCATCAAGTTCTATATCCAATAGGGGCTTAATGGTGTCGGGAGTCACATCACGGGGCCCCGCTCCCGTTCCTCCTGTAAAAATGATCAAGTCAGAAGATTCGTCAATGGCTTGAGCCTTAATTTCCTCCGACTCATCTGGAATCACCGAATACCCGATGCGGGTGAGGCCAAAACCTTTTAATTTTTCTACCATGATCAAACCTGACTTATCCTGTTTTTTTCCCTGATGTACACTGTCAGAGCATACGATCACCTTTGCTTTCAGCTCACCAAAATCTTTTTTAAACGAAGATTTACCACCATGTTTTTCAAGTAGTTTAATTTCCCGAATCTCTACGCCTTTGTCAACAGGCTTCAACATGTCATAAATCGTTAGCGCCACAATGCTTGCCCCGTGCATGGCTTCAACCTCTACGCCCGTTTTATATATGGTTTTTACGGTCACTTTGATTGTGATCTCAAGACCACTGGTCTCAAAGTCAATCCCGGTGTATTCTACAGGCAGTGGATGACAATCAGGAATCAGATCAGAAGTCTTTTTGACACCAAGCAGGCCAGCCGTTTTGGCCATTTCAAAAACCTGACCCTTTGGGATTTTGTTGTCCCGAATCATTTGGATGGTATGCTCATCACTCACCCTGACCAATGCCTGGGCTACGGCGGTACGTAACGTGTTACTTTTATGTGTAATATCTACCATGCGATCAATTAACTATTGATGGGTGTATTGGTCTTCCATTGGCTGGAGGCGTTTTGAAAGATTTCTTTCCCGTAAATAGGAGCTTTGGCTTTAATCTCCTCTACAATAAATCTCGTAGCTTCAAAAGCCATATGCCGATGTCTTGAGGAGGTAAAGACAAACAAACATAATTCACCGATTTTTACCTGGCCCAGACTGTGATAGATGTGCGCACAGGTGAGGTCGAATTTGGAGAACGCTTCTTCTCGGATCTCATGAACGGCTTTTTCCGCCATTTCCTCATAAGCTGTATAGTCAATGCGATCCACCAGTTTACCGTCTATTTCGTCTGCCCTCACCTGACCTAGAAAGATGTCATGAGCGCCGATGTCTGTCTTGTGCTGGTGATTAGCGATGGAGTTTGCAATCTTCTCTACAGGGATTGGTCCCTGAACAAATATTTTCTTGGGTGTTCTTTTCTTTTCCATTTAATCCTGTAATTCTTTGATGCCTCCTGATAGGTGACTGATCTTATTGAATCCCTGCTTTTGCTTTAGGAAGTTTACTGCCTGCTTACTGCGTTTGCCAGTCTGACAAAATAACACGACATCCTTGTCTTTAGGAATTTCTACGAATCTTTTTTCCAATTCACTGAGGGGAATATAAAGTGAGGCCAAATGATCCATTTTGGGTAACTCATGTCTCTCTCTGATATCCACATAAATGACATCGGTCAGCGACAATTCCTGTTCAGCAGCATGACTTTTCAATCCCTGGTCCAGAACACGATTTATTTCTGTTTCATTCCTTTCAAACTGCACTACTTGTTCCATGTTTGTCAGCGCATTGAATATTTTCATCTGCCCGACATAGAGGTTTCCTATACCAAGGATAATTTTTATCGCTTCTGCGGCTTGCATGATCCCTACTATACCGGGAAGAACCCCCAATACACCCGTGTCTACGCAACTATTTGGATCAAGTTCATGGTGCTGTGGGAACAAACACCGATAGGAAGGACCATTTTGAAAGTTAAAGACAGAGATTTGACCTTCGAATTTATACACAGACCCAAATACCATTGGCTTACCGGTAATCAGGGAAACATCATTAATCAGATATTTAGTATCAAAATTGTCCGTGCCATCAATAATGAGGTCAAAACCCTGAGTTATTTCAAGCGCTTTTTCTGCGGTGAATTTCTCAGGTATTGCTACCAACTTGATACTTGAATTAAGCTCATTGAGCGCTTCTTTTGCACAAAGTGCTTTGTTTTTTCCAAGATCACGTTCTCTAAAAATAATTTGCCTTTGCAGGTTGCTGATGTCTACGATGTCATGATCTACCAAGCCTATGGTTCCTACACCAGCTGCTGCCAGGTATTGTGCTGCTGGACAGCCTAACCCCCCAACTCCGATGATAAGGGCGCGTGCGTTTGCAAGCATTTCCTGACCTTTTATCCCAATGTTGTGGAGGTCGGTTTGTCTTTCGTATCGTTCTAGCTCTCTAAGGTCAAGCATGATTATCCGCCAGAAAAGGGGGGAAGGAGTGCGATTTCATCGGCAGCTCTCACTACTCCGGAATCTGTTATTTTTTGATTAAGCGCAATTTTAAATGACACACCATCAAGGTCAGGGTACTTTTTTAAACATGTTTGGAGTAACTCCTGAACAGAGATGCCTTCCCTGTTTATTGGTATGTCTTCTTCCATTTTGTCGGTGATCTCTGCCACTACACCGAAATATTTGATTTTTAGCTCACTCATGTAAGTATTAATTTAATGCATGCCATGATCAATACAATGGACAAAACTAATTTTAATGATTTTAGGCTCCATTTATGACTACCAGCAAAACCACCTAAGAAGCCACCAACAAGCGCAACACCTACAAAGGGAACGACATATTCAGAGAAGGTAATGCCTGTACTCATCAACCCAGCCATGCCTGCTGCAGAATTTACCCAAATAAATAAGGCAGAAACAGCAGCCGTTTCTTTCACATTGCCCCACCCTAGCAGTAAAATGACCGGGCTGAGGATGATTCCTCCTCCGATACCAATCAACCCACTAAAAAAGCCAATGATAGCTCCTATAATTAATCCTAACACTAATTTTGGTGGCTGAGTTTCCTCCTTACTTTTTCCAAAAGCCCCCATGATTCTCAGAACAGCAAATATCAGGAGAACGCCCAATATCTTTTTATATAAGTCAGGATCGATGCTGATCATTCCCCCCAGAAAGGCGGCCGGTACGGATGCGATTGCAAAAACACTAAAAAGCCGCTTGTTGAAAAATCCTTTACGATAATACTGGATGAATGAAATCCCGGCCACAAACAGGTTCAGCATCAACGCAGTGGGTTTTAGCGTTTCCGGAGCGAAATTGTAAAGACTCATGATTGCGAGGTAACCACTGGCGCCACCATGCCCCACTGAAGCATAAAGAAAGGCTACCACTAATATGATCGCATAAATTTCCAACATGTTATCAAAATTAGGGCAGATACTTTTTACAACCTAAATATTGCCTGATTGCTGTGAATCTCTGATTCTTTGTTATAAATTGGTGGAATGACTAGCAGGAATTTTTCCAGGTTATCACTGAATGAGAAAACGAAATGGGTTTATTTCAATGGTCAATTGGTGACTTCTATCAGGTACTATGCCTATAAAGTAAACCTTTATTTGATGGGGGATTTTTACGTTGAGTTATTTTATCACCATTCTCAGGACTGCATAGAAAAGATTGAATTGCTTGATGACAAATCTAAAAGGCTCAACTTCTACGCTGATCAGATTCGATTACCTGTTAACCTACTTGCCAGTTAGTTTTCTTAATATTTGATCCAGTGACAATACCTGAGGCATGATCATTTCTATGCCATCATTCTTAATGAGAAAGTCCGCGTTGGCTATTTTCTTTTCCTCTGGCCATTGGCGGTTCATAATTGCCTGGACATCTTCTTTCGAACGGTGTTTGTCTCGCTCAAGTACTCTGTCAACTCTAAGTGATTCAGGAGCGGTTACTACAATGATTTTATCCAGGTCTTGATAAGAGCCTGCTTCGAAAATGAGTGCAGCTTCTTTGAGTGAGTAAGGACATTTTTGGTTTGAAACCCAAATTTGATAATCCTCGCCTACTATTGGATGTACAATTTCATTGAGCTGTTGAAGTTTTTCGGGGTTAGCAAAAGTTTCACCAGCAATATATTCCCGGTTTAACTCATCCTTTTTGTAAGCTTCAGAACCAAGAAAATCGATGATTTTTGATTTAATTCTTAGGTCATTATTCATCAGCCATTTAGCCCGAGAGTCTGCGTCGTAAACAGGGATGCCAAGAGCATTAAAAACTTTGCTGATAATACTTTTTCCTGCTCCTATTCCTCCGGTAATTCCTATTTTCAAAGGCTTATTCATATACCACCTTCAACTCTTCAGGGATAACCTCGGGCTCTTCAATTCCTACCGGATAAAAGAGCAGGATTGGCACTACCGTAGAATCCTTTACGTCAAGGGTAGAAAAATCTGCAAGGACGACAAATTCACTGGCATTAAATGTTCTTCTGTTGGTATTTGAGACTACATATTTTACAGTCACCAGACCATTTTCTATATACTTGCTAGAGTCTGGAGGAAACCCAGCTAATTCAACCTTAACTTCTATTTCCTCTTCAAAATATTCTTCCAGATCAAAGGAGATGTTTATCTCCTTAGGTTCACTCTCTATTTGTTTGTTGGGCAGGTTGACAAGAATGTTTTGATTGACAGACTCATCAATATCTTCCATATTCAGGGTAAGTAAGTAGTCGTTTTTTAATGTATCTATGAAACTAGATGGACCTACTAGTTGAATGGAATCAGGAGTTATGTTTATGCTGGAGGTGATGCGATAGTTTGGGTTAACTGGAATTCTTGTTGAATCTATTTTCAGAGCTACCTTTTTGGATGTTTTTTGTTCGATGAATAAAAAGAGAGAATCATTTACAATGTGATTTACCTTGAGTTCACTCATTTGATTGACAACTATAGGAAAAAGTTGTCCTCTGTCTATAAACCATGTTGATGATGCTTGTTCGAGCGGGATTTTAATGGGGGGTACATTAAACCAGAAGGTTTTTCTTAACAGGTTCCATCCACCACTTGATACATTGATTCTGATGGATGAGGGTAGTGGCTGCATTACCACATTGCTATCCCTGCTGAAAACAAATTCAACCGGATAGTCGATATTGGCATCGTAATTTTTATTGAGGGCATTAAAAAACCAGAAGGTAGTCGCTCCAATCAGTGAGATGACAACTACCTTCCAATTTTTTAACATGTTTGACATGACGACATTCGTCTATGTGGGTTATTTCTGACCGGTTACTCTTTTACTTGATTCGAGTGATACAGAAGATTTTTCAATAACGAGTTTATTTCCTCTATCCACATCCAGGGTGAAAGTATCACTATCAACTGAAGCAACTTTTCCATGGATTCCTCCAAGTGTAACCACCTGGTCTCCTTTTTTGACAGCTTCAATGAACTTCTTCTGGTCCTTTTGCTTTTTTTGCTGTGGACGGATAAAGAAAAGATAGAAAATTGCGACCATTCCCCCAATCATGATGAAGGAGGTCCATTGGTTACCACCATTGGCGGCTTGCAATAATAAAGTATTAATCATTTTTTATAATTAAGAAGGATTTTCAGCTTTTACCACATTAGCCGTAATCTGCAATTGAGATTTTTTCGGATATGTGTTTGCCGTGATTGTAACTGTTTTTCTTTGCATGCCCGCTTTGTTGGCACTGTTATACACTACTTTGATATCTCCTGTACCACCGACAGCAATTGGTTCTTTTGGCCATTCTGGCACTGTACAACCACAGGTTGCAGTTGCAGATGAAATGATCAAAGGCGCATCTCCAACATTGGTGAATGTAAAAACGTGTGTTGCTTTGTCACCTTCTTTAACGGTACCAAAATCATGTTGCTCTTGTGCAAATTTGAAAGCAGGAAGCGGACCATCAGGTTTTACTTCCGGCTGATTGGCTACAGGTGTAGCAGTCGAAGAAGGATTGATAGTAGGCCCGTTTTTGGCTTCAAGCTCCGCCATTTTACCTTCTAGTTTTGCTATTCTGGATTCAAGTTCCTTATTAGAACAACTAAAGGTTGTGATCCCAACCAATAGAATGAATAGGGAGTTAATAATATTTAGTTTCATATCTCTGATATTTTGTTATCAATAATTCGCAAAATTACTAAACAATAGCGTATCGTTTAGTGATTAGAATTTTAATGATTTGTTTAAAAAATGATAGGCTTAATTAATTCTTCTGGATTTGATTAATTAAACCATTGACATCGTCAAGTAATTTTTCAGCTTTGGTTTGGGCGTCTTTGATTATCTTTTCACCTTCTGATTTAGCTTCATTTTCTACTTTTTCACCGCTTTCTACCAAATCCTCAATGAGGTCTTCTAGCCGGTTTTTATATTTATCAAGTCTAAAAGTTAGCTTATCTCTTGTATTTACCCCTTTATCAGGAGCAAAAAGAATACCTATTGCACCTCCTGCTATTATTCCAAGAAGGAATGTAAAGAATGATCCGCCAGATCCTGATTTTCCCATGATTTTATTTATTATCGATTAAACCTCTTCCACTTTTCTTTATAACGCCATCCGAAGTTAGTTCGTTTGCCAATACATCCAAAATGCCGTTTACAAATTGTTTACTCTTTGGCGTACTATAAAGTTTCGAAATTTCAATAAATTCATTGATTGTAACCTTTACAGGGATACTTGGAAACGTAGTCATTTCCACCAAAGACATCTTTAAAATAATTTTATCCAGCAGTGCAACCCGTGAAATATCCCAATTTTTTGTTTTTTCAGAGATAATCTTTTCAAGCCTGTCATTGTCTTTGATTGTTTCATCAAAGAGTTTTTTGAAAAAGTCTAGGTCATCTTTTTCATTCTTACTGATGGTTTTTAACTCAAAAGCGCTTTCCAGATTTGTTGCATCAAAACTTTGCAGAGTTTTTACTACCAGACTTTTAAGTACAGGTTTGTTTTCGTTCCATCGCAGATCAACAGATCCCAGGTGATCAGAGCATACTTCGTTCTTGAAAATTACTTTCTTCATTAAATAAAGTATTACTTCGATGTGCTCTTCGGTGGTAGGGCTTTCTAATGCCTGGTAGGCAACGATCTGTTCGTTTTTTTGAAGGATGTCTTTAAACCAACTTTTGAGTAAATCAAAATCTTCAGACCAGCTAATCTTTCGGTTTGCTATTTCTTTTTGCAGGAGCGGGAAGGTTTTGAGGGCATTTATCATGGGGTTTTCTATGAAGTTATACCTCCATGAACTTGCTCGGCTGATGTGTGCTTTTTCTTTTTTTTCTTTTTCAAGCTTTTCGATATGCGCAAATTCAATGGGCAAAATCAACAGCTTGAAATACATGTGATAAGTATCATTGATGTCAGAAAACATTCGTTTCCTAATGACAGCAGTTTCTTCTATTACCGACTGGACATACTTTTCATATGCAGCATTCACAGCATCAAGAATTTCCTGATCGTCAGATTCGTTTTCATTTATGGAGGCTCTGTTCAATCTTTTACTGTAAAGATTTTGAGCAGTTTTTCTCTTGAGATTAAAAGTGTCGGAATCAGAAAAATCATCTTTAGCAGGGTCAAGGGTAAACTGCTTATCCATTTCCTCCTGAATAACAGACTTGAGCGAAATCTCAGCCAGGTAATGACTATATAGTGACTGCATGGCCTTAATACGAAGAATCCTACGGTTTAACATTTGGATATTTTTGACAAAAAATGGTTAATAACCCAATTTGGTTTTTCCAACGCTTTCAATTCTGTTTAAGGCAATCTGTAAGGCTGCTTTATGGGTAGTAATATTATTTTCTTTAGCGTGTTTAAAGACATCAAGTGTGACTTCATAAATCCTGGATGTCTGAGCCTGAACTCTTTCTTTGTTGAAGTTGCCCACCAGTTCATAATAAACATTGGTGATACCACCAGAGTTGATCAAAAAGTCAGGGGCATATAAAATATCTCTTTCGGCCAGCATACCGGCATGCAGTGCCTCTTCTTCCAACTGGTTATTGGCAGCTCCTGCTACAATGGCACATTTCAGTTGAGTGATTGATTTACTATTGAGAGAGGCTCCTAAAGCACATGGCGAAAAAATATCCATATCTGCTTCGTATACTTTGTCTGGACTGATTACCTCAACCTTGTAATTTTTGGTAATAGCCTTTATTTTATCTTCAAAAATATCTGAAACAAAGACGTTGGCATTTTCTTTCATGAGATGGGTGACCAAATATTTTCCTACCTGACCAGCTCCCTGAATCACAATTTTTTTTCCTTCAAGGCTATCGTTTCCAAATGCTTGTTTAGCACTGGCTTTCATGCCTACATACACCCCATATGCAGTCATTGGACTAGGGTCGCCTGAACCGCCCATGTTTTCCGGTATTCCAGCAACATAGGGAGTCTCCATTCGAATATATTCCATGTCACGCTCGCCCATATTTACATCAGGAGCTGTCCAGTACTTTCCATTCAGGCTATTGACGAATTTTCCAAATCGCCGAAGGGAGGCTTCGTTTTTGAGCTTATTCACATCCCCAATAATGACTGCCTTACCACCTCCAATATTTAAACCGGCGATCGCATTTTTGATTGTCATTCCTCTGGATAGTCGCAAAACATCCTTGATTGCTGCTCCTTCGGAATCGTAATTCCACATTCTTGTTCCCCCCATTGCAGGTCCAAGCACTGTATTATGGATACCTATAATGGCTTTCAAACCAGTCTCCTCATCACGGCAAAACACCAACTGTTCATGATCCATTGTGGACATTTTTTCAAAAAGTTGATATTGATCCGTATATACTTGTGACTCAATCATTCCCTTTAGTATGTTTGCTATGGAAGGTGAAAATCCTTTTAGTGAACTTCAAAATTAGTTGATTTTTATACTAATAACCATTTTGCCATTCGTTCGTTTTAAACTTTGTGAAAGACCTTTCCCACCTCAATAAATACTTATTCAAATATAAGTGGCACCTGCTTTCAGGAACTCTGTTTATCATTGTTTCCAACTTTTTTGGAATAGTCCCTGCAGTCATTGTCAGGTACTCTTTTGACCTGTTGCAGCGCAGCTACGATGTTTATAAAATCTTCGAAGGGTTCAGATTGCAAGCCAGCACTTATGAGCTTTTTGCTGCAAGTATTTTGGTCTTGGGTCTTATCATCCTGATTTCAGCATTGCTTAAAGGAGTTTTTATGTTTTTCATGAGGCAAACGATCATCGTGATGTCCAGGTTGATAGAATATGACCTGAAGAATGAGATTTATGAGCACTATCAGACATTACCATTAAGTTTTTATCGCAGAAATAATACGGGGGATCTTATGGCCAGGATATCCGAGGATGTAAGCCGGGTACGGATGTATATCGGACCGGCGATCATGTATGGAATTTCATTGGCTACACTTTTTATGATGGTAATCCCTTATATGTTTTCCATCAACTCAAAGCTTACATTATATTCTTTGATCCCACTCCCAATTCTTTCCATCAGCATCTACTTTGTAAATAATATCATCAACAAGCAATCTGAAGATATTCAGCGGAGCTTATCCAGTCTTTCAACTTTTGTGCAGGAAGCCTTTTCCGGTATCCGTGTGATCAAATCTTTTGGTAGGGAGGCTGACATGGGAACAGAATTCGATACAGCCAGCGTTGATTATAAGGACAAGTCGTTGAAGCTTGCTTTTGTACAGGCGTTATTTTTCCCGCTGATCATGGGACTAATCGGATTAAGCGTGATTCTTACTGTCTATATTGGTTCCATTGAGGTTTTTAAAGGAGCATTAAGTACGGGTAACATTGCGGAATTCATTATTTATGTCAACATGCTTACCTGGCCGGTAGCTTCGCTAGGATGGATCACCAGTATAATACAAAGAGCTGCAGCTTCTCAAAAAAGGATCAACGAGTTTCTGAATACTAAAAATGAAATTATTTCTGAGAAAAATATAGAGGTTTCATTGAAGGGAAATATTTCCTTTGAAAATGTTGGGTTTACCTATCCTGACTCTGGCATAGTCGCCCTTAAGGATATTAGTTTCAGCGTGGATCCGGGAGAGTCAATTGCAATAATCGGCACAACCGGATCAGGCAAGAGTACGATTGCAAACCTGATTACCAGACTTTATGATGTGAGCACTGGCCGGATATTAATTGACGGGGAAGAAATTGCTGACTATAACATTGCTTCTCTTAGAAGCCAGATAGGATATGTTCCTCAAGATGTCTTCTTGTTTTCTGATACAATTGGTCAGAATATTGCTTTTGGTAAAGAGAGTCTTACGGCGGCAGAGGTAGAAACTTTTGCCAGGGACGCAGATCTTCTGGACAACATCAAAGATTTTAAAAAGGGTTTTGAAACCCGTGTCGGGGAGCGGGGGATAACGCTCTCAGGTGGTCAGAAACAGCGTGTTTCTATTGCTAGAGCCATTGCAAGAGAACCCAAAATATTAATTCTGGACGATGCACTTTCTGCAGTAGATACAAAAACAGAAAACAGCATCTTAAATGCCATGGCCAGGATCATGAAGGGGCGTACCAGTGTGATTATTTCTCATCGGGTCTCCTCGGCCAAGCTAGCCGATAAAGTGATTGTTTTGGATGATGGATATATCGTAGAGCAGGGGACCAATGACTCACTTCTGAAAGCTGGTGGTGTCTATAAGGAGCTTTACGAGAAACAGCTGAAGGCAGATACCGCAGAAGTACTTGATTGAGGCTAGTTATTTAACCCAGGCTTCGACGGTCATGGAATCATCCAGGTAGTAGAGCTCTACGAACATGTTACGTAATTCATCACCATTGTCCTTCGCAGTATTTTGTATTAATTCTTCCAATGTATTAGTAAGCGGTCTGACCAGTGGATGCATGTCTAAAATTACAGCATACCGCGTCTTTGATTTAAATTCCCGGACTTCGAAATTGTAAGGAATCTCAGCCATGGAAGAATTTAATGTGATCCCGATAAAGAGATCCATCTCATTAGCTTCAAGGGTGTCCCGCTTATAGGAGATGATTGTCAAAACGCCATCCAACTTATTGTTTTGAATTTGTTCTATACATTTTTCAACGATGCTTTCATAGGTAGGCGTCTGAGCTTTACCGGCATATGAAGTTCCCACAATGGTTCGCTCTACGGGCTCGAGTTTAACTACCGTTAGCTCTTTAAACCCTCCCATCTGATCATAGAAGTAATAGAGGGTATACCCAATGATGGAGAGTGATAAAACAATGACTCCCAGGTATATGGCGAGAGACTTATTTATTTTCATGCGGTGACTACCTCTTTGTATTGCATTTGATAAAGTTGGGTATAAAAACCATCTTTTTTAAGTAATTCTTCATGATTACCAGACTCCATAATTCTCCCTTTGTCAAGGACCAGTATTTTTTCTGCATTCTGTATGGTTGATAATCGGTGGGCAATCACTATGGATGTTCTTCCTTTCATCAATTTTTCAATTGCATTTTGAATTAGTTCTTCTGTTTCAGTGTCTACCGAAGAGGTCGCTTCATCCAATACGATAATCTTGGGATCATAGACCATCGCTCTCACAAAAGAGATCAGTTGTCTTTGCCCAACAGAAAGTGTCGATCCTCTTTCCATTACATTATAATCAAAACCGCCGGGCAACTTTTCAATAAAATGTCTGGCACCAACTAGTTCAGCAGCTTCATAGACTTTATTTCTATCTATTTCAGGATTTCTCAAGGTGATATTGTTATAGATGGAATCGCTGAATAAAAAGACGTCTTGTAGCACCACTGAAATGTGTTTCCGAAGATTGCTGATCTCATAGTTCTTGATGTCTGTTCCATCTACCTCGATCATTCCCTTTTCAATGTCATAAAACCTGTTGAGTAAGTTGATGACAGATGACTTGCCAGCTCCAGTAGCACCTACAAGCGCAAGCGACTGTCCTTGTTTGACATCAAAATTGATATCCTTCAGCACCCAGTCTTCTTCATTATAGGCAAACCAGACATTGGTAAAAGTGACATCTCCTCTTAGGGTATCTTTTCTTAATCCTCCTTCGTTAGGGATGTGATCGGTGCTGTCCAGCAGATTGAGAATTCTGTTTGAGCTTACAATACCCATCTGAAGGGTATTAAATCGATCCGCAATCATCCGGATCGGACGAAAAAACATTTGAATGTACATGATAAAGGCGATAAGCACACCCAGGGTTAGTTCTTCTCCGATTACTCCTCTTGCCCCCCACCAGACTACCAGACCGACACCACAGGCCTGGATGATTTCAGCAACAGGAAAATAGGTGGCATAGTATAAAACAGATCTCACGTTAGCTTTCTTATGCTCGGTATTGATTTTTTTGAATTTCTCCATTTCTCGGGCTTCTGCATTGAATATCTGCACGATATTCATCCCTGTGATGTGTTCCTGAACAAATGAGTTTAGGTTAGCAACCGCAGTTCGCACATTGTTGAAAGAGACCTTAACTTTTTCCTTGAATACGTAAGTGGCAAAAATCAGCAGGGGCAACATGGATAAACTTACTAAAGTGAGTTTCCAGTCTGTGTAGAACATCACAGCTAAAATGACGATTAATTGGAGTATGTCTCCGATCATTGCCGCAATGCCCTGGCTAAATACGTCTGATAAGGTTTCAATGTCAGAAATATTTCTTGTGACCAACCTGCCGATCGGTGTCTTATCGAAGAATTTTAATTTGAGTTGTTGAATGTGATTGAAAAGTTTTATTCGGATGTCTTTGATAATCATTTGCCCAAGCCACCCGGACAAAAAGGTATGCGCATATTGTATCCCAGCCTGGACTACGAGTAAGACGACCAGCCAGATAACCATGGTGACAAGACCCTGATAGTCGCCCATCGCTACATTATTGTCAATAGTATATTGGATAAGGATAGGCCTCGCTGGGGTAATTAAAGCCATTGAGATGGTCAGGAAGACCAGAAAATAAAACTGTTTGATGTAGGGCTTAGCAAAAACAAATAGCCTCCCGATGATTTTTAGGTCTAATATATTTCCGCTAATCGAGCTATCTTTTTCCAATGGGTATAGGTTAGTCTATAAAAATATCTTTCGGATAGTTAATGCGATGAAGATACAGCCCTTCAGGGGGAACTGCTCTTCCTGCCATTGATCTATTTCCACTTTTTAAAATGAGATTTAAATCCTCAAGACTGGTTTTGAAAAGGCCGACATCTATCAATGTACCAACAAATGCCCTGACCATTCCCCTTAAAAATCTATCTGCACTTACTTCGAAACGATGTCCTCGTTCATAAGTTTCCCAGGAGAGATCAAAAATTTCACATTCAAATGTTTTCACTTCCGTTTTCACTTTGCTAAAAGCCCTGAAATCTTGAGCGTTTTTCAAAATATTCAAGGCCTTATCGATCATTTCTACATTTACTGGTTGACTGTAAAAATAAGAGTAACCAGTCTTAAATGGATCCTTCACTGTGTGGATGTGATAATGATAAGTTCTGCGGGTAGCGTCAAACCTGGCGTGGGCTCTATCTTTCACATGGGTGATCTTGTTTATTGCAATGTCAAATGGGAGCAGTACATTTAACTTATGCTGAAAGTTTTTTGTATCTAATGTTTCATCTGTATCAAAATGTGCGATTTGTTGGTTAGCATGGACTCCTGCATCTGTCCTGCCACTACCTACACATTCTGTATTAGCCTGCAGTAGGGTTGTAAGTGCTTTGTTAATAACTTCCTGAACGGAAATGTCATTTTTTTGAATTTGCCATCCATGGTAGTGGGAACCTTTGTATGTCAGATCCATAAAATATCTCATGGCTGCAAATTAACAGGTAATCTGTTGGGTAATTGGCAGGAGATGTTCAATTTTGTTCAAATTTTTCAGATATGATCCAACGTGTTCA
This sequence comes from Marinoscillum sp., assembly GCA_043554545.1. Lineage (GTDB taxonomy): Bacteria > Bacteroidota > Bacteroidia > Cytophagales > Cyclobacteriaceae > UBA7330. The sequence goes on from CP121337.1 coordinate 4,636,598, forward strand.
AAGCATATTCCTTCTTATTACTGCAATTGTTATGGTTGCTATATTCTTCTTGCCTCTTTGGGACAAAACAGGAAGTGAGGGTGATCAGTATCTGTTATTAAGTGCTATATCACTTACCTATCAGGAGAATGGGGAACTCATATTACAAAAGGATACCTTTTACATTGCTTTGCTTTCAGGCCTTGCTGCAATAGTGGCTCTTTTTTCTGTTTTTCAATACAAAAACAGGCTTCGTCAGACGCAGCTGGGAGCCCTCAATTCATTACTGATGGGTGGCACACTTGGCTTGACCTATTATTATACCACCAAAGCCAACGCCATGTTAGAGCCTAATATCCAGGGGAATTTTCTGACAGGTTTTTATATCATCGCTGTTGGCTTATTCTTTAACCTTTTGGCGAACCGGTTTATCCGCAGGGACGAAAAACTGGTCAGAAGTGCAGACCGAATCAGGTAATTTTTCTTCTTTTTTGCTGGTAAATGACAACTTGTCAGCTTTTTCTATGGTGGAATAGAATTTGAGTAGTGAGAAGGAATAGAATTTTAAACTCAAATTAGTGATGCAAGAAAAAGGTACCATTTCAATCCACACGGAAAACATTTTTCCGATCATCAAGAAATTTTTATACTCCGATCATGAAATATTTCTTCGGGAGTTGGTTTCAAATGCTGTCGATGCCACTCAAAAGATCAAGCGATTAGCTTCATTGGGTGAGTATACGGGTGAATTAGGTGATGTCACCATAGATATCAGTTTTGATAAAAAGAAGAAGACCATTACCATCTCTGATAAAGGCATAGGAATGACGGCAGAGGAGATCAAGAAGTATATCAATCAAATTGCATTTTCTGGTGCTACTGAATTCATTGAAAAGTATAAGGACAAGGGAGAAGATCAACAGATCATCGGTCACTTCGGGCTGGGTTTTTATTCTGCTTTTATGGTTGCCAAAAAAGTGCAGATCAACACACTTTCTCATCAGGAAGGTTCTGAGCCTGCAAAATGGTTATGTGATGGGAACACTGAATTTGAAATAAAAACTTCTAAGAAAAAGGATCGGGGAACTGAAATCACCTTGTTCATGGCCGAGGACTCTGAGGAGTTTTTGGACGAACAACGTATTCAGGGCATTTTAGACAAATACTCCAAATTCCTCCCTGTCCCTATTCGTTTTGGCGAAAAGGAGAATCAGGTTGAAGATGGAAAAGACAAAGAAGGTAATCCTAAATACAAAACTGTAAAAGAGGATAACATTGTCAATAACACGGCTCCCATTTGGACCAAGCAGCCTGCTGAGCTGAAAGATGAAGATTATCTCTCATTTTATAAAGAATTATATCCCTTTTCAGAAGATCCTTTGTTCTGGATTCACCTTAACGTCGATTATCCTTTTAACCTGACGGGTATTTTATACTTTCCTAAATTGAAAAAGGATTTTGAGATTCAGAAAAATAAAATCCAACTATACTCGAGGCAGGTATTCATCACTGATGAGGTAAAGGATATCGTACCTGAGTTTTTACAATTGCTTCACGGAGTGATTGACTCTCCTGATATTCCATTGAATGTTTCCAGGAGTTATCTTCAGTCTGACAGTAACGTCAAGAAAATCAATGGTTATATCACCAAGAAAGTTGCTGATAAACTTGGGGAGCTATTTAAAAACGATAGAGAAGGTTACGAGAAGAAGTGGAATGATATCGGACTTTTTGTGAAGTATGGAATGGTATCTGAACCAAAATTTGAAGAGAAGGCGAAGGACTATGCTTTATTGAAAAATACAGCAGGTAAATACTTTACCACGGAAGAATACAAAAAGAAGGTTGAGCCTAATCAGACCAATAAGGACAAGAATCAGGTTTTTCTCTATACCAATGATGAAGAAAAGCAGCATAGCTACATTGAAACAGCCATTAAAAGAAATTACGATGTGCTGGTTTTTGACGGACCTATTGACCCACATTTTATTGGGCAGGTAGAGCAAAAAGACAGCAATATCGTATTTAAGCGAGTGGACTCCGATGTGATCGATCGCTTGGTAGATAAGGATGAGAAGAAAGAGTCTGTTCTTTCAGATAAAGAACAGGAGGAAGTAAAAGGAATATATGAAAAGGCGGTAAATGAAAAAGACAATTCGGTTGTTGTGGAACCGATGGCGACAGACGATATGCCTGTAACCATTACTTTGCCTGAATTTATGCGTCGAATGAAGGATATGCAAGCTGTTGGAGGCGGTGGACCAATGATGTTTGGAGATATGCCATTGAACCTTGCAGTATCTATAAATGCGAACCATAGCTTCACCAAAAAAATCCTTGGAGCGAATGATGAAGAGGAAAAGATTTCACTTGCTAAACAAGCTTATGATCTTGCCCTACTGTCTCAAGGCATGTTAACTGGTAAAGATCTTACGGCATTTATCTCCCGAAGTGTAGATATGGTCAGTAAGTAATCTTCATGTTTTGGTAATTTTCCTTTTACTTTATCGTTGGTATGGATAGCATGAAAAAGATTCTTTTACCTCTGATATTGGGATTATTCACCCTCACAGTATTTGCTCAGGAGAATGAGGAAATTTCAGTGGAGCGTCTGTTTGAAACTAAATATGACTCTCCACTGACTATAAACCTGGATGAAGAAGCAGATGACGATGAGGATGAAGAAGGAGTTAGAAAAAGGAAAAAGAAGAAAAAGAATAAGAAAGTCTTTTTTGGCATAAAGACCAAAAGAGGGTTTGCAAAGTCGGGATATGGAAACCGCCAGATTGTTGAGCTTTTCCACTACCTGAAAGACAAAGATTACGCTGGACCTGATCCATATATTCAACAATTTTACTGGTATGACTTTAAGAAGAAACGCATAGTCAGCAGTACCCGGGTCGATCGGGAATATGCAGGTGTTTTACATGGTCATTATGTAAAAAAACTTGATGATCAAGTCCTGGAGGAGGGTTACTATTATAAAGGGATGAAGCATGGGAGATGGGTAGAGTTTAGCCGTCATGACATTCTCCTGGATAAGAAACATTTCTGGAAAGGCTGGCCAAAAGAATCATTGATGTCTTACTATGATTATGAGAAAACGATCCTTAAAGAAGTAATTCCAGTCCACTACGGAGAAAAGAGTGGAAATTATTATGCATTTCATGAAAGCGGAAATATTGCAGTAACCGGAGCATACAAGTTTGGACATAAGGTAGGCTTATGGAGGGAATATTACGACAATAAGCGGGTCAAGCGTGAGGTCATTTATCCTGAGGATCCTTTTGACTTTAAGTCACAACCGATCATCTCAAAAGAGTGGGATCAAAACGGTCAGTTGCTTTATGACCGAAATAGGTTTTTAAGTCAACTCAATTAGCATAACCAATCAGTGATTTTCTGGCATATAGGAAAAGCAGGCTGGCCACAAGGAGCAGTAATCCAAACTTCCATCCCAAGGTTAGTGCACCTATTGTAAAGAGCAGGATCCACCAGAAAAATAAAAGCACACAGCTCACATAAAATTTCAGGGAGATATAAAATGCTTTGTCTTTCATGATACCTAGCACTTTTTTTAATCCAAAATACACCGGAAAGTTGAGTAGACTAAAAAAGTAGACGAGAATTTTAGTTAACATGTTTCTGCGCGGCTTTTCTATCTCACCGATCGGTCCCTTTGCCAATTCTTTTAGCTCTTCGAAGGTATATTTTTCATGCTTTTTCTGGAAAACGAATGCTTTTCTGGTTTCGAAGTCATCTGTTTTGTCTGGTAGAATTAGCACCTTCTTCATCCCTTCCTCCACTGCTTTTTTTAGTTCCAGATGACCTTGTACATTATTTTCCTGATAGGTTTTCATGTAGTCGTCCACATCTATAGGCTCGCCATAATTGAGGATTAATTTTGCCGGATATCGATGTGAAAAATAGTTAATGCCAGTAGGGACAATGTATAGCTTTTGTTCCTCATCTAAATATTCGCGAGCTCCAAAAGCCAGTCGGGTAGTGCCCTTTTTGATTGGCCTCAAATAGAAGTCAGGGGCATGATTACCTTCAGGAAAAATCAATAATCTTTTTTTGTTTTCTTCCAGGAGCTTATAGCAATTATTGAAGACTTCTTCATTTTTTGCCAAGGTGTCATAACCATCACGGATGCGATAGATGGCCATCATGTTTAACGCACTTAGGAAAGGCATCGTCTTTTTATTGAAGATGTCAGATCGCGTCAGAAAACTGGCTTGCTTATTAATCAGGGATCCGGCAATCACGGCGTCCATAAAAGCACCCTGATGATTAGGGGCCAGAATTACTGAACCTTTATTGGAGATGTTTTCTTTCCCTTTTACGACTAGGCCTTCGAAAAACAAAGGAAGGAAAAGTCTTGCCCACCATTTAACAAAAAAATAAAGCATTTATACAGACTAAGATTTTATCGTTGAGAACTTTCTATTCCAGTAATAACTGAGTGATAACCCGGAAAGGATGTGCCAGATACCCCACCAAGCAGCAACAAGAGCCATACCCCCCAGTCCTTCAAAAAAGGCAAATATAAGTAGCAATCCTAATCCAGAATTTTGAATGCCTGTTTCTATCGCCAAAGTACGTCTATCCTGTTTTGGTAGTTTGAATAATCTGCCCATTTGATAACCTGAAATCAGCGCTGTAGCATTGTGCACAAAAACGATAAACAGCACTAAATAAATTTTTGAAATAAATAAGCCAAAATTGGCTGAAAATGCCAGTATTACAATGGCTGCAAAAATCAGTAGGGAGGTGTAATGCATAAACGGATGAATTTTGATCGCAGCGCTTGGAAAGCGATATCTGAATAACATTCCCAGCACAATTGGGACACCAAGGATTGTGAGGATGGTTTGAAATGCACCCCAGAAATCCATGTCAATGTGTTTGAGCAATTCGGCAGTTGGAGGATAGAAACCAGCCCATAGCGAAAAATTTATTGGCGTCAGGAAGATCGCTATTATAGAGGATACTGCTGTTAGGCTCACCGAGAGTGCAATGTTTCCTTTGGACACCATAGACATGAAATTGGAAATATTTCCTCCCGGGCAGGCTGCAACCATCATCATGCCCAGGGCCATGCTTGGATAAGGTTGGATGATCAATACAATCAAATAGGTCAAAAAGGGGAGTAGTAGAAACTGACTGATGAAGCCAGCAATTACACCTTTGGGCTGTGAAAAAACCAACTTGAAATCTCCCGGCGTCAAATTTAGTGCAACCCCAAACATGATAAAGGCGAGGCTGATATTGAGGAAAAAGATATTTTGCTCACTAAAATTGAGTGTGATGGTGTCTATGCTGTACATTCATCCGGAAGATAATAAATTTGATATAATCAAAATAACTCCCAATTCAGTTCGCCTATTGGTTGTTTCGCTTCATTAATGTTTCAATAAATCACCTGATTGATGAAAAGAAAAATTAGATAATAATATAAATAGTTGAATATTTATCACTTAATCTTATATTATTGGAATAATTGTTTAATAAAAGACCATATTGTTTGCATATGCGTTAAATTTACTTAGATTTTCTACAAATACTTTTTAATTAAAAAAACGCGCTAAAATGGCCAAAGCGGATATACCAATCCTGGTAAAAAATGATCCCTGGTTATCACCATATACAGAAGAAATTCAGCATCGCATTGTACGGTTTAAAGACCGTAAGAAGGCAATCGAAAAACAATATGGTTCGCTAAAGAAATTTGCTTCAGCATATGAGATCATGGGTCTTAACTATGATTCTGAAAAGAAGGGATGGTGGTATAGAGAGTGGGCACCAGGAGCTAAAAGTTTATCTCTGATTGGTGATTTCAATCAATGGGATAAAAATAAACACCCATTAACTAAGAATGAGGAAGGGATCTGGGAAATTTTCATTGATCAAAAGCAAGCAAAGATTAATCACCTGGATGCAGTAAAAGTTCATGTGACAGACCACCGGGGAGTAGTCAGGGACCGGATACCCGCATACATCAAGTATACTACCCAGGACCCAAAAACCCATGACTTTGTGGGGAGAGCCTGGAATCCACCTAAGGCTCATAAATGGGCTGATGAGAAATTTGACATAAAAGGAATTGGTGAGAATCCCTATATCTATGAATGCCATATTGGGATGGCCCAGCAAAAAGAAGGGGTAGGTACATACAAGGAATTTGCAGAGAAGATATTACCTAAAATAAGGGAACAAGGGTACAACGTGATTCAGTTTATGGCCATTCAGGAGCACCCCTACTATGGTTCCTTTGGATATCATGTAAGTAACTTCTTTGCTCCAACCAGCCGTTTTGGAACACCTGAGGAATTAAAAGCCCTGGTTGATCAGGCGCATCAGATGGGTATTGCGGTCATCATGGATATTGTGCATTCTCATGCCGTAAAAAATATTGCAGAAGGGCTCAATGAATTTGATGGAACTGATGATCAGTATTTCCATCCGGGAGGAAAAGGGTTTCATGAGCAGTGGGATTCAAAGCTCTTCAACTACGGAAAAGAGGAGGTATTGAGGTTTCTTATCTCCAATGTAAAATACTGGATTGAGGAATTTCATTTTGATGGTTATCGGTATGATGGAGTGACATCGATGCTCTATACACATCATGGCAATATGGTCACATTTGATCATTATGAGCGATATTTCAAAGACGTTGATTGGGACGTTTTGACTTATTGTCAACTGGCCAATGTCCTTATCAAGGAATTGAAACCAGGGTCTATCGTAATTGCAGAGGATATGAGTGGTATGCCTGGATTATGTAGACCAGTAATAGAAGGTGGGATGGGGTTTGACTTCAGGCTAGCTATGGGTATACCGGATTACTGGATTAAACTCCTGAAGCATAAAACGGATGAGGAATGGAACATCCATGAGTTGTGGGAAACGCTGACGAATCGGAGGTATGGTGAAAGAACCATTGCCTATGCTGAATCACATGATCAGGCCTTAGTAGGAGATAAGTCTTTGGCGTTTTGGCTGATGGACAAGGAAATGTATACTCATATGCATGTAGCAAATGAAAGCCTGGTCATTGACCGGGGTATTGCACTGCATAAAATGATTAGGCTATTTACGCTTGCGCTGGGCGGCGAAGGATGGCTAAATTTTATAGGAAATGAATTTGGTCATCCGGAGTGGGTAGATTTTCCAAGGGAGGGAAATGATTGGAGCTATCATTATGCCCGCAGACAATGGAACCTTCAGGAAAACCCGGAGCTAAAATATAAATTTTTGTACGAGTTTGGCAAGGTGATGGTTCAATTCGCCAAAGCCAACGAAATTGTTTCTTCATTGCCTGCTAAGCAGTTGAACATGGATGAAGACAACCATACCATAATTTTTGAAAGAAACAACCTGATTTTTGCCTTCAACTTTCATCCACATCACTCTATCCCTGATTATCGATTTAAGATACCGGAATGTGGAAAATATCAAATCGTATTGAATTCTGATGACCCTAAATTTGGAGGTTATGATAGAATAGATGATGTAATGTCCTATACTTCTGTAACTTTATTCGGAGAGAATTACCTGAGTGTCTACCTACCAAGTCGGGTGGCTTTGGTGCTGAAAAAAGTAAAATGAAAAAAATCACACTAAATGTACTGTTCCTGCTAGGAGCACTGATAATGAATGCTCAATCTTTTTCTTTCATGACCTATAACATACGTTATGGAACAGCCAATGATGGAGAGAATGCCTGGGACATTAGAAAAGAGGGGTTGTCTAATCAAATACGCTTTTATGAGCCAGATATCCTGGGCGTGCAGGAAGCTTTGCTCATGCAAGTACAGTTCCTCGATGAAAAGCTGACTGATTATGGATATTATGGCGTGGGAAGGGACGATGGAAAAGAAAAAGGTGAATTCAGTGCCATATATTTCAAAAAGGACCTTTACACAGTATTGGAAAAGGGCACTTTTTGGCTTTCGGAGACGCCTGATGTCCCTTCTAAGGGATGGGATGCAGCACTACCCAGGATTTGTACATACATGCTTTTTGAAGATAAGCAGACAAAGCAGCAATTTTGGGTTTTGAATACCCATTTTGATCACAGGGGGGTAGTAGCCAGAAAAAATGCCGTGAATTTAATGGTGGAGAAAGTTAAAGAAATGAACCCGGCCGGACTTCCGGTAATTTTAATGGGTGACCTTAACCTGACACCTGATACCGAGCCAATCCAGTTGCTTTTCAAAGCCATGCATGATGCCAGAGCAGTATCAGTGAATCCGCCATTTGGTCCGATAGGGACTTCTAATGGGTTTGATTACGACAGGGTTCTTAACAAACGCATTGACCATATTGTAGTTAGTAAGCAAGGTGTCACTGTCCAAAAATATGCGGTGTTGACAGATTCATATGATCAGAAATTCTACTCCGACCATTTGCCTGTTTATATAGAAGCCACTTTTACATCAGAGTAGTAATTAAGGATCATTGAGACTAGTTTTGTGAACATGGATTTCGATGGACTGAATAGAAGGCTGGAAGGGGATTTATTTCTGGATGAGACGACTAGAAGGCTCTATGCCACAGATGCCTCTGCCTATCGGGAGATTCCGATCGCAGTGGCGGTTCCAAAAAACAGTACAGACATCGCTGAGCTGGTTCATTTTGCAAGACAAAATAAAACATCACTTATTCCCCGTACGGCCGGCACTTCGTTGGCAGGTCAGGTAGTTGGAGGAGGGATCGTGGTGGATATTTCCAAACATTTCAACGACATCCTCGAAGTAAATAAAGAGGAGGGTTGGGCTATCGTACAACCGGGAATCGTTAGGGATGACCTAAACAATCGATTGCAAAAGTATGGGTGCTTTTTTGCTCCCGAAACTTCTACAGCCAACCGTGCCATGATAGGTGGAATGATTGGTAACAATTCCTGTGGATCTAACTCTGTGGTTTACGGAAGCACGCGTGAGCACCTGTTAGAAGTAGATGCCATTCTTTCAGATGGGAGCACAGCCTCTTTTGGCGCAATAGACCAGGCAGGGTTTAAGAAAAAGACAGGTGATAACACATTGGAAGGGTCGTTATATGCCCACATAGATCAATTACTCTCTGATTCGAAAAACATCAAAGAGATAGAAACACAATTTCCAAAGTCGTCTATCAATCGAAGAAATACCGGGTATGCCATTGATATGCTTGCCCGTATGACGCCATTCCGTGTGGAAGGTTCACCATTTAATTTTAGTAGCCTGATAGCTGGCTCAGAAGGCACCCTGGCTTTTGTCACGGCAGCAAAGATTAGACTTACGCCTATCCCACCTCCTCACAAGATTTTGGTCTGCATACACTGTCATTCTATTGATGAATCCCTCAGGGCCAACCTGATAGCCTTGCAGCACCAACCTTCGGCTGTTGAACTCATGGACCATTACGTGTTTGAGGCGACAAAGCGGAGTAGAAGTCAGATTGAAAACAGGTTTTTTATTGAAGGGGATCCTAAGGCTATCCTTGTTGCTGAACTCACCCGGGGATCACAAAAGGAAGCGGAAGAGGAAGCCCAAAAATTGATTACCCAATTAAAAAAGGAAGGGTTGGGTTACTCCTATCCTACCGTAAAAGGAGAAGACATCAAAAAGGTATGGAACCTAAGGAAAGCCGGTTTGGGCCTTTTATCCAATGTACCCGGAGATGCGAAACCGGTCCCGGTCATTGAAGATACAGCCGTTCACGTAAATGACCTCCCCGCGTATATTGCCGATTTCAATGAGATCCTTAAAAAGTATGACCTATTCAGTGTCCATTATGCCCATGCAGGATCGGGGGAACTACACCTCAGGCCAATCATTAATCTAAAGACATCAGATGGCATTCGTTTATTCCGAACCATAGCCGAGGAAATTGCTACCCTGGTTAAAAAATATAAGGGATCGTTGTCCGGTGAACATGGAGATGGAAGGTTAAGAGGTGAGTTTATTCCTCAGATGGTCGGTGAACACAATTACCAATTACTAAAAGAGATTAAGAAGACCTGGGATCCCGACAATATATTTAATCCAGGGAAGATTGTAGATACGTTGCCGATGGATACATATCTTCGATTTGAGAAGGATCAGGAGGTAAAAACTATTGAAACTGTTTTGGATTTTTCTGATACGCTGGGGTTCCAACGGGCAGCGGAGCAGTGTAATGGTTCCGGTGATTGTAGGAAAACACCTTTGTCGGGAGGTACCATGTGCCCTAGTTATATGGCTACCCGGAATGAAAAAGACACTACCAGGGCCCGTGCCAATATCCTAAGGGAAATGATTAGCCGAAAGGAAGGATCGAACCCCATGGCACATGAAGAGATTAAAGAAGTGATGGACCTTTGTCTGAGTTGCAAAGGCTGCAAGTCAGAATGCCCTTCGAACGTAGACATTGGTAAAATGAAAGCAGAATGGCAACATCAGTATTATCAAGTAAAGGGAGTGCCATTTCGGAATAAGTTGATTGGAAATTTTTCCGGTGGGATGCGGTTGGCTTCCGCTTTGCCCTGGGGCTATCAAATGGTCTTCAACAATCCACTTCTGTCTCGACTGGCCAAACAGGTGATGGGATTTGCCGAGAAGCGCAGCATGCCAGAACTATCTAAAATCACCTGGCACCAATGGATGAAAAGTTTTTCTCCGAGTGTTTCAAAGCCTATCAAAACCATCTACCTATTTGTAGATGAGTTCCTGAATTATAATGAAGCAGAGATTGGGATTGCTACGGTACAGTTGCTGGACCGGCTGGGATACGAGGTAAAGTATGTAAAGCATGCGGATTCAGGGCGTAGTTTTCTGTCCAAAGGGCTGCTTAAAGAGGCAATGGCATTGTGCGAAAAAAATGTCCTCACATTTAAAAATTTGATTACATCAGAGACCCCACTAATAGGGGTAGAACCCTCCGCGATTCTTACTTTTCGCGATGAATACCCCGATTTATTGCGGGGCAAAGAAAAGGAGGCCGCACAGACCATAGGGGCCAATACATTTCTTATCGATGAGTTTTTAGTAGCTGAATTGGATGCCGGAAATATTAACCTCCAATTATTCAACAGAAGGGATGGATTGATTAAACTCCATGGCCATTGTCATCAGAAAGCACTTTCCTCCTTGGTTCCAACTAAAAAAATTCTTTCTAAACTGACCGGGTTAGAAGTTCAACTAATCCCATCCGGTTGCTGTGGCATGGCCGGATCATTTGGTTTTGAAAAAGAACATTTTGATGTCTCTATGCAGGTGGGTGAGTTGGTGCTGTTTCCGACGATCAGGGAGCAACCTGAAGAGGTGATTATTGCTGCTCCGGGAACAAGCTGTAGACATCAGATTTTGGATGGAACGAAAAGAAGGGCGAAGCATCCTGTTGAGATACTTATGGAGGCATTGGCGGACTAGTTTACAGAGGCCAGGACCTTAGAGTTTTCATAGTTTAAGATATCCAATAAGGCATCTACGAGTTGGATATGTGGATTGAAAGGCATGAGCGATTCATATTTTCCTTCTATTATCTCACCACTGTCCATACTAAATGTTAGAGCTCCGGCTTGGTGGTTGTCACGGCTATTGTAAAGGCTTATTTGCATGATGGAGTGATTTTCCTCATCGTTGTATTTGCAATTCAATTTCCAGTCCAGGTAGCTGTTTTTTTCACAGATTTTGTTGAGTAAATTGACCAGTGTAATTTCATCCATGGGATTAAGATAAATATTTCATATGAATATTTTTTGTTTTTCGGCAGTCACATGGAATTCATCCCAGAATTATTGGGATTCATTAAAGGAAAAAGTAACTGAATGAACTGGTATGAAAACCAAAAAGGAAATTGTTGACAATTGGTTGCCCCGATATACTGGCCAGCGATTGGAAGATTTTGGGCAATACATTCTTTTGACGAATTTTAGTCACTACGTTAATCTATTTGCTGCATGGCATGATGTGAAAGTAAACGGACAACAGAACCCTATGCAATGTGCCAATGCCGATGGGATCACTATCATCAATTTTGGAATGGGGTCTGCTAATGCCGCCACGGCCATTGATTTGTTAACTGCGGTAAATCCAAAAGCCGTACTTTTTTTAGGTAAATGTGGAGGGATAAAAGCAAAAACAGAGGTTGGGGATCTGGTATTGCCCATTGCTGCCATACGGGGCGAAGGGACCAGCAATGATTACATGCCACCTGAGGTTCCAGCTTTGCCTGCTTTTGCGTTACAAAAGGCTGTATCTACCACAATCAGAGAATATGGACATGACTATTGGACCGGAACCGTTTACACCACGAACCGTCGGGTTTGGGAGCATGACAATAAGTTTAAAAAGTACCTGAGAAGGTTGAGGGTCATGGCAGTAGATATGGAAACGGCTACCATATTTTCAGCGGCTTTCAAAGATGAGATGCCAGCGGGTGCTTTGCTGCTGGTTTCTGATGTGCCTATGATTCCTGAAGGAGTAAAAACTGACGAAAGTGATAAGGTAGTGACCGAAGCTTTCGTTGAAAAGCATATCAAAATTGGCATCGATTCACTGAAACAGTTGATCAACCAATCCCTGACCGTAAAACACCTTAAATTTTAATTCCTTAGAGTTCTTCTGCTACCACGCCTTCTACTTCAGGCACCATTCTTTTCAAAAGATTTTCTATTCCTGCTTTAAGGGTAATGGTTGAGGAAGGGCAACCACTGCAGGCGCCTTGAAGCAATACTTTTACCTGTCCGTCAGTGAAAGAGTCAAAAGTGATTGCACCGCCATCCATTTCTACAGCCGGCCGGATATATTCATCTAGAATACTTTTGATTTTTTGTTCGATGTCCGTATCTGAATCTGTCAATTCATGATCCCCTTTAACATCTTTTTCCGTCAGGATTTGCTTACCTTCTTCCAGAAAAGACTTTATAAAGTTTTGTAGTTCATCTTTTATCTCGTACCAGTCAGTTGCCTCATCTTTTGTTATGGTGACAAAATTGCTCATATAAAATACTCGTTTTACATAAGCGAAATCAAATAACGCCAGCGCCAGGGGTGCATCTTTTGCTGCCTCCTTATCCGGATAATCCCTGCTGACTCCTTCCGGCAACAACATAAAGTTGACTACAAACTTGAGTGAGTTAGGGTTTGGGTTTGACTCCGTATATATACTGATGTTTGGTACTTTCTCTGCAACAGACATATTGACTTTATTTTATGTAACAGTTATAAGCGCAAAGATGCAGGAATAGTTCAAGAAATTGAAAGGTTTTGAGAGAAGGTGTGTTGATTAAAGCCATAAGGCTTTTGATAAATCCGAACATAAGATAACTGAGTTATTTGCGAAGGTTGGTGATGTGTGATAGCTTTAAGCAACTTCAAAAGTCCATCTTACGCACGATCGTTGGATGTTGGCAATATGCAAAAACAAACATTGATGGAATTAATAGTACCCGGAATAATTATATTTTTAAATATTGCTTGTACTGAAAACCCTACGACAGAATTTTCTTTGATCGGGAAAACAAGCGGAATTGAGGATGGTTCTTTGATATACCTGGACTATAATGAGAAATTATTAGACTCATCAAAAGTTGAGAACAATTCATTTCAATTTCATACAAAATTACCGGCATCACCGATTAATCTATGGCTTCACGACAAAGATTATTCCAATTACAGATCATTTTGGGCAGAAAATAAATCAATGACATTTGATGCAACTAAAACTGATTTCTTAAATGCTAAAATAACTGGTTCTGAAGTGGAAAATTTAAGTTTCAGTCTCTTTCAAAAAATCAATTCATTACCAAGAAATGAAAGGCAAAAACTGGAATTAGAATTTGTAAAAAATAACCCTAATAGTATTGTTAGTGCTTCAATGCTTTCGCTATATGCTAAAACTTGGGGTAAAGAAATAACCAAAGAACTTTATGAAGGATTATCACAAGAAAATAAAAGTTCAGAATTCGGAAAAGAAATCACTAGATATCTAGAATTAAATAAGGAACCAAAAATTGGAGAACAATTTGTTGATTTTGAATCAGAAGATCAGAATGGAAATGTCAAAAAATTGTCCGAATTAAATGGAAAAATTATTCTTCTTGAATTTTGGGCTTCCTGGTGTGGGCCTTGTCGACAAGAGAATCCAAATCTTGTACAGACGTACGAAAAATATAATCCTAAAGGATTTGAAATATTTGCAGTCTCATTAGACCAAGTAAAAGCAAGTTGGCTGAAGGCGATTGAAATAGATGGTCTAAAATGGGAACACGTAAGCGATTTAAAAGGTGACCTGAATGAGGCTTCATTAATATATGGAGTTAGTGGAATACCAGACAACTTTTTGATTGCCGAGAATGGAGAAATTGTTGGGCGCAATTTGCGAGGAGAAAAACTGAATAAAAAGATAAAGGAGTTACTGGAGTAATTGATTATAACTCATCAGCCAGTCTGCCTTTCCCTCAACTTGAGAAATTCACTGCAAACCTGCATCTTTAGACAAACGGCAGATGAGCTATTTTAGAAGTTAATAGCCGGATGAAGTAAGGTAATTCCTCATAACAAAATTGAACGGTTAGTTCAAGAGCTTGAATTCTACTACATACCAAGACTCAACAAAGGAATGATGGATATTTCTTAATATCAACTTCAACAAAGAAACTGGAAACTTAAAAATTAGTATTCAGGAAGTACCTGGTTAGAAAATGAAGAAAGAAAATGGCCATTTCTAATGTGGCTATAAAGGATTTTTACCAGCCTTATGTGCATCATTTATTAGGTGAATTTTCCATTTAAAGGTAATGGTATCACTAAAAAAATAGGAAATTGATCTTAGGCAGTTTACAAAAAAAACTCATATTGGAACTATGGATTAATATGAGTTTAATCAGCTCAACGTAAGACAAACGATGGTATCAATTACTCTGTAAATCAATTAGATTGGGATATATCTGGAATCATGTGTAAAGAGGCCAAAAACTTATTATTATGAAAAATCATTCATTAAGATGTTTTACTCTTTTCTTTATTGGCTATGCAATAATTGGTATAACCACACACACCAAAGCCCAATCTGATAAGAGCTCATACGAAGCCTTAACCAAAAATTTTGCATCTCCTGATTATTCCTATTGGGGAGAAGTACCACTCTGGTGGTGGGAAGCAGATAGTCTGGACAAAAAACGTGTTACCTGGCAACTGGAGGAACTTTCTGCAAAAGGGGTAAAGGCCGTTTGTCCGATACAACGTTCGCCAGCCAGATCTTATCCTGAATCATTCAGCAAAGAATGGTGGGAAGCACTGGCTTTTGTCCATGAAGAATGTGAGCGATTGGGCATGCGACTTTGGGTGTACGATCAATTAGGATATGGCCAATATGGTTGGTTTGAAAAAGCGGCTGCCCAAATAGAAAACACGGGGACTTCGGAAATTGATTTTCATGCTTACGATGTAAGTGTCGGTGGGGGACTTAATATATCCATGCCTGAAGGGGCGCTTTTGGAGGCTCGCGCCTATCCAATTATCAACGATACGGCAAGAGATGAAAATAGCATCAATATTACCCATTTCATAAAAAATAATTCACTGATATGGAAACCAAGTGGTGGAGCCTGGACCGTAGGTGTTTCTGTGCTAAACCCCTTTCGGTCTTTCTATATGAACGAGCAGTCTACCGATATATTTTTGGATCAGCTCTATCGTAAAATTGAAAATGTGGTGGGTGAGCAGGCAATGGGTAAGAGTTTAATTGGTGTTTTTCAGGATGAACATCCACCTACGCCTCGTGATGTTTACACGCCCGAACTAGCAGAAACTTTTCGAGCTAAATATGGATATGATATCTCGAGGGCCATACCAGCCTTGTATTTTGATGTAGGCAAGAAGACGCCTAAGTATCGAATTGATTATTTAGACACCTACCTTTCAATGGTAGAAGAAACCTATTGGAAGAAAGTATATGATTGGACAGCTGAAAAAGGGCTACTTACCAGTCATGACAATTGGGGGCGAAACAACATTTACAATCACAGCAAGGGGTATATTGATTATTTTCGAACGCAACGATGGTTTTCCGCTCCGGGATTCGATGACTGGCGCCAAAAACCATTGCAGGAAAGAAATTATTATGACACAAAAATTGCTTCATCCATTGCCAGGCTATACCAACGTCCCAGAGTATGGGCAGAGACATTTCACACCTCCGGATGGGGGCGTACACCTGATCAAACCCTGACTTGGTTATCAACATTGTACGCGTTCGGGGCAAATTTATATGATGAGCATGGCCTTTATTATTCCTTAAATGCAGGTACATGGGAGCATGCCGCCGGTGACCCACACTGGCGACAACCCTATTGGCCGTACTATCAGGAGATCTCTGATTGGGTTACCCGGATGAGCTATATCATGTCACAGGGTAATTCTGTGGTCGATGTAGCCGTGCATTATCCAGTGGTAAGCGTATTGTCTGAAATAGAAAAAGGTGATCTCGATTATAATCACTACATGGAATTGTCCAGGGTTATTTATAACGAAGGGATCGATAATGATATCATAGATGATGAATCCATATTAAATGCGCAGGTGAAGAAAGGAAGGATAGAGATCCATGGAAATAGTTACCAGGCGTTGGTATTTGGTGCTGAAGAGACCATAAGGTTAGCTGTGTTAGAAAAAGCACTGGAATTGGTTAAAAATGGCGGGACTGTGCTGTTTTATGGTACGTTGCCGAGTGCTTCTTCCGAGAATGGGAGAGAGGATGTGAAAGTAGTTTCGATCCTAAAAGAATTCTTAAACACTTCTTCGCTCACAAACTCCAGGAACCTTACAGCGCATAGCTTTGAAAATGGCGGATTTGTAGCATTCATCAAGGAAACACCTGAAATAATCCCATCCCTTCTTTCACAACATATCGACAGAGATTTTATCGGTGAGGGTGGCACTGTATATATATCACACCGCAATATTGGAGACCAGGATGTCTACCTTATCCAGAATACTGAAAATAGTCCCATAGAACTGGATGCTCGTTTTCGTGTAGATGGTGTTCCTGAGATATGGGATCCTTTTTCCGGCAAGATTAAAGACATCAGCAATTTTGAAAGGAAGAATGGGTATACGCATACTAAGCTTACCATGGAAGGGAATGTAGCGCAATTGATTGTCATAAAACCTGGCGATGAAAAAAGCAGGGAGGATAAATCATCTTCATATGAATGGAACCAACTAGCACTTGCTAATGATTGGGATTTTTCCCTGATTCCTACCCGGGATAATCTTTGGGGTGATTTTACCTGGCCCCCATCAAATGAAAATATTGGATTGGAGGTTCGTCAGGTGAAATACAAAGAAGAGCCCGCAAACTCAGGTATAGCGCAGGACTGGAGCAACCCCGTTTTTGATGACGAAAATTGGGAAACAATCCTTTACAGTACGGGACCCTATTGGCTTACACTGGAAGAACTTCCTGAAAGTTCTGGAATCATTCCAAAAATTCTTCGCAAGCAAAAAGGGATAGTAAAGGGGTATCAGGAAGATGTTGATGGGAGCAAATATCTTTGGAAAGAAATCGTTTTTTCAAAGACTATTGGCCTGGCCAAGCCTTCCCCCTGGGGAGGACATTCCGGATATCCGGATGGTCATTACGACAAAAACTTTATTCATCTCAAGGAGGGAAGAAAAATATTATTTACTAGAATTTATTCCCTTACAGAACAAACTGTTGGTTTGAATGTACAATTACGAAATTCTTCGGCTCGGTTATGGGTCAACAGCAAGGAGCAGCCCATTCAGGGTTCGGTCGGAAATCTGCCCTTAAATAAAGGATACAACGATGTATTGCTGGACCTTCCAGATGGCACTGGCGGGAAACTTTTCGTTCAAAGGACTCCACCTGAAATCATCAATGTCGATAATGGGAATGGAGACCCGACAGTTCCAACTTTAAAAGATGCCTCCTGGATTTGGTCAGGTAATTCAGAAGGTGCCTACTTTCGAAAATCATTCACGTTGAGTGAACTACCAGAAACCGCAAACATCATAGTGACCGGTGTTTCCGGGTTTAGGTTGTTTGTCAATGGAGAAAAAGTGGAAGAAGATATTGGTCCCTGGGCAACCTGGAATTACCCTAAAAGCGTCAATATCCTGCCCTACTTAAAGAAAGGGGAAAACATATTTGCAGCGTGGGATCAATTTTATAAAGGAATTAATGTTTCCTACTCGGATGGATATAAGGGATTTATCCTTTCCATGATAGCAATTAACAAGGACGGTTCTACTTTAAAAATAGTAACCGATAAATCATGGAAAGGACATTCAAAGGAGTTTGATAATTGGACTGCCCCTGATTTCAATGATGCTGATTGGGCCTCTGCTACGGTAGGAGGAAATGCTAGTGATAATCCGTGGGGGAAAGATTACCTGGCAAATATGGGAGGCTCCACCACTCCTTATCGTCCTTTATCTGTTAACTTATCTTCTCCCTACCTTCAGGTTTTCGATGAAATGCCGGACATCGTTTATGATGTAAAAAAGGAGTCTGAGGTAAACGTAGGCTGGTATCGTTTTGAAGCTCCTCCGGGATTAAAAGAAATTTCCCTGGGCGTAGAAAATGTAACGGTATGGGTGGATGGAAATAAATTAGAGGTGAAAGCTGGAATTGCCAGTGTAAAAAACCCTCCTGCTGGAGTTTCCAAAGTGGCTATTCGTTTGACAATGGAACCAGGAAAATATGCTGGAGCAGCCTTCGATCAACCGATTAAACTAGCCCTGAAAGGAGGTCAAATTCAGACGGGGTTGTGGAATAATTATGCGCTTCCGACCTATTCGGGTATTGGTGTTTACCAACAAACCATAAACTTGAGCAGTTCAGAGTCAGAGAAGGAAATAATAATAGATCTGGGAGAAGTATATGTTGCCGCTGAAGTATTTATCAATGGAGCATCTGCAGGGAGCAGGGTAGCTGCCCCTTTCAAATTTGATCTTTCACAATGGGTACGGCCAGGGGAAAATAAGATTGAAGTAAGGGTCGCCAATACACTTGCCCCCCATTATTCGATACCTCTTAAAACCTTAGAATTAGGCCCTACGAAATCGGGTTTGGTTGGTCCGGTTCAATTAAAAATAGCTGAATGAAATAACAGCATGACAAGAACATTGAAGTCAGCAATCTCATGGGTAATATTATTCGTTTTTATAACGGGTTGTAATCCAGAAAAAAACGAAACACATGCACTAAACACAAGAGAAAATCTGGCAGCAGGGTTTAAAGTTCCACCTGACTCCATACGGACAGCTGTATACTGGTACTGGATTTCGGATAACATATCTAGAGATGGTGTTGTGAAGGATCTTCATGCAATGAAAACTGCAGGAATCAGCAGGGCATTTATAGGTAATATTGGTTTAAGTGATGTCCCTTACGGTAAAGTGAAAATGCTAAGCGAAGCGTGGTGGGAGATACTGCATGTAGCTTTGAAAACCGCAACAGAATTGGATATTGAGATTGGTATTTTTAATTCTCCAGGATGGAGCCAGTCGGGTGGTCCATGGGTAAAATCGGAGAATGCCATGCGTTACCTTACCGCCTCGGAAATAAGTGTTAAGGGGCCCTCAAAAATTTCACAAAAACTGGAAAAACCCATTGAATCGTTTCAGGATGTAAAAGTGATTGCCTACCCCGCTCCAAAAGATAGTGACCTCATTTTAAGTAGCACAAACAGTAGTATAATCTCTTTCCCTCAGGTAAAAGATCTAGCCTCTATCAGTGATGGAGATACAACAACAGGAATAACATTTCCCGAAGGGGATACTTTTATTATCACTTTCGATGCTAATGAAGCATTTACTGCACGTAGTCTGTCGTTAAAAAGCACGAACAATTCCATCTATTCCGAGGTGATATTACAGGCCAAAGACGTGCAGGGCAGGTATGTAACGATCAAGGAATTTATATTTAATCGGGTAAATGAAAATTTAAGTGTTGGGTTTAAGCCTTATGCACCACTAT
Organism: Marinoscillum sp.; assembly: GCA_043554545.1. GTDB lineage: Bacteria > Bacteroidota > Bacteroidia > Cytophagales > Cyclobacteriaceae > UBA7330. Next base: position 4,656,551 of record CP121337.1, read on the forward strand.
ATATCTCTTTCCCAGCCGTCACATCCAAAAGTTTTCGTTTGAAATTCAAAAACGCAATTCCTTCTGGGTGGAGTTTTCCACAAGCCAATAAAAATGATGGCCTTGTAGAAGTAGAACTTTTCACTACTCCAAGGGTAGAAAATTATGCCCAGAAGACTTTTGCAAAAATGTATCATACGCCGCTACCGGACTGGTACGATTATCAATGGCCGAGACAAGAAGAAGTAGATGATGAAGAGCTGGTGATCAATGCTTCAAAAGTGTTGGATATCTCTGAAAATATGAACAACGATGGAATGCTCAATTGGGAGGTCCCGGAAGGAGATTGGGTAATCATGCGGACAGGTATGACACCCACAGGCACTAAGAATTCTCCTGCTTCACCAGAAGCTACAGGTTATGAAGTGGATAAAATGAATAGGGAACATGCTACTTTGCATTTCGAGGGTCATATGGGTGAAATATTAAGAAGAATCCCTGAAGCAGATAGGAAATGTTTTAAAGTGGTAGTGCAAGACAGTTACGAACAGGGAGGCCAGAACTTCACAGATGGTTTTTTAGAGGAGTTTGAGCAAGTTTATGACTATGATCCTCTACCGTACCTCCCCGTCTATCAGGGAATGGTAGTTAATAGTCAGCAGGCGTCCGATCGCTTTTTATGGGATATGCGCCGCCTCGTTGCCAACAAAATAGCATATGATTATGTGGGAGGCTTGAGAGAGATAAGCCATGAAAATGGATTAACCACCTGGTTGGAAAATTATGGTCATTGGGGATTTCCCGGAGAATTTCTGATGTATGGTGGACAATCGGATGAAATCGGTGGTGAATTTTGGAGCGAAGGTACATTAGGTGATATCGAAAACAGGGCTGCCACATCTTGTGGGCATATTTATGGAAAATCGAAAATTTGGGCTGAATCCAACACCAGTGGAGGAAAAGCATTTAGTCGTTATCCTGCAACTATTAAGCACCGCGGAGACCGTTTTTTTGCCGAAGGGATAAATGCGACTTTGTTACATGTCTATATACATCAACCTTATGAGGATAAAAATCCAGGTATAAATGCTGGTTTTGGTAATCCTTTCAACCGTAAAAATACCTGGTTCTCACAAATGGATGTATATACGCAATATCTCAAGCGTACCAATTACATGCTTCAGCAAGGTTTGAATATTGCTGATTTAGCTTATTTTATTGGTGAAGACACACCAAAAATGACAGGGGTGACTGACCCTGCACTTCCTTTGGGTTATCAGTTTGATTATATGAATGCCGAGGTGATTGAAAGAGACATGACTGTCGAAGATGGTTTGATCACCTTGCCTCATGGCACACAATATAAAATCATGGTGCTGCCTGAATTGGAAACCATGCGCCCCAAACTGCTAGCGAAAATAAAGCAGCTGGTCAATGACGGAGCGGTGATTTTAGGCCCGGAACCCAGTCGGTCACCTAGTTTACAAAACCAGCCCGAAGCAGATAAAGCGGTTAAAAATATGGCTGCCGAATTATGGGGTGATGTGGATGGTATAAATGTGAAATCACGAAAGTTTGGAAAGGGAATGGTTTTATTCGGTATGGATATGTCAGAGGCTCTGGCATTGATAAACTGTATTCCGGACTGTAAGCTTCCGGAAGATAACTCAATCCATTATGGACATCGAACATTGGGGAATGGAGAAATTTATTTCATCACGAACCAAACCAATAAGGAAAAGGTAATTGCCCCTGAATTTAGGGTTTCGGGCATGCAACCAGAACTGTGGGAAGCAACAACAGGATATATACGTGACCTTCCTGCCTATGTTCAAAAAGGAAGTGTTACGGCAGTACCCCTTAAACTGGCTCCTTACGAAAGTGTATTTATCGTGTTTAGCAAACCAGCAGGGAGGGCAAATGCAGAAGGCATAGAAGCCAATTACCAGAAATCCGAATTGATAGCTGATTTCAAAACTCCATGGACAGTTAATTTTAACGCTGCTGAAAGAGGTCCAGAAAAAGCGGTGATTTTTGAAGAACTGATTGATTGGACTAATTCAAAGGATAAGCGTATTAAATACTATTCTGGAACGGCTTACTACTACAATACATTTCAGTTTGATAAACATACCAAAAATGAAAAAATCAATATTGACTTAGGTGAATTGACTGCAATGGCAAAAGTTACGATAAATGGGAAATATGCTGGTGGCGTATGGACAGCACCTTATAGATTGGAAATAACAGAATTGGTGAAAGAAGGTGAGAATGATTTAAAAATTGAAGTAGTAAATACCTGGGTAAACCGAATAATTGGCGATATGCATTTGCCGGAAGAGGAGCGAAAAGTATGGGCACCTCATCTGCCTTACAATGCTGAAAGCCCTTTGCAGGCTTCTGGATTATTTGGTCCGGTTCAAGTAAGGATTGCTAAGTAAAGGGAAATGGATGAGGTAAAAAGCGCGTAATAGAAACATCATGCTAATATTATTGCAGATAGTAATGAACGATAAACGAACCCAGAGTAATTGTGACTCTCATCAAGTATTTCCGGGAATGAAAATAAGCCATCTTAACACACAGCAATAGATCAAATTATAATACTCTTATGATGACCAATCAAGCTTTAACAATTAACCTTCTCTTCACCTTCCTTTTTCTCCAATGTTCCATCATTGCTATAGGTCAGGGGACCTCTTTAAAAGAAGGGTTTCAAAACCCTCCTTCATCCTCTTTCCCTGGAGTTTATTGGTATTTTATGGACGGAAATTTATCCCGTGAAGAAATGACAAAAGACCTGGAATCCATGAAAGAGGTGGGTATTGGAAATTTAATATTTCTTGAAGTAGGTATTGGGGTTCCCCGGGGTCCGGTTGATTTTATGAGTGAAGAGTGGCAGGGTCTTTATGTCCATGCGGTAAGAGAAGCTGAGCGGTTAGGTATTAAAATATTGCTGGGAGCTGGTCCTGGTTGGTGCGGAAGTGGTGGACCATGGGTAAAACCGGAAGAATCGATGAAGCATTTGGTTTTTAGTGAGACTGAAATTTCAGGGAATAAAAAGGTGGACATTAAGCTTCCTATTCCAGAACAGCGGAGCACTGTGTGGCACACGATGAAAGACCCATACTATGAAGACGTAGCTGTTTATGCTGTTCCCAGTATAGTCAGGCCGGTAATAGCAGATATTAATGAAAAGGCACTTTACGAAAGAGACCCCATTTCATCAAAGCCAAATGTAAAGACCCATTTACCTGCTCCGGCAAGTTTTTCAAAAGTGGATAAAAAAAATATCCTTAAGCAACAGGATATCCTTGATGTTACCAGGTATTTGCAACCAAATGGCACACTGGTTTGGGACGCTCCAAAAGGTAATTGGACAATCATACGCATGGGGAAAAGGGTTACCGGAGCCAGTACCCGGCCTTCACCCGAGCCAGTGATCGGTCTTGAAAGTAATAAGTTAAATGCACAGCATTTTGAAAATCATCTAAAAAATTATACGGATGTATTATTGAAAAAGACAGCGCCCCGTAAAGAAGGAGTTGGCTGGACAGGCTTTCATATGGACAGCTGGGAGAGTGGTGCACAGAACTGGACGGAGGGCATAGTGGAAGAATTTAAAATAAGACGAGGATATAATCCTGAGCCCTATTTGCTCTCCTATACCGGACGTGCAATTCAAAGCGTAGAGATCACAGAGCGATTCCTCTGGGATTTACGCCAAACATGTAAAGAACTTCTCCTTGAAAATCATGCTGAATTTGGGAAAGCTTATGCACATAAAAACGGATTGGAATTAACCATAGAGCCTTACGATATGAATCCGGCAGGAGACCTGGACCTGGGCGCTGTTGCCGACGTAATCATGGCAGAATTTTGGAGTAAACGATTCGGGTATCACACAGCCTATGCGGTATTGGAAGCGACTTCAATTTCACATATTACAGGACGACCAATAGTGGGGGCTGAAGTTTTTACTTCAAATAATAATGAGGCCTGGCAGGAATACCCATGGTCAATGAAAGATCAGAGTGACTGGGCATTGGCTTTGGGTGTTAACAGGTTTGTTTACCACACTTTTGCGCATAAGCCTTTGGGTGACGAATACCGTCCGGGAATGACCATGGGACCATACGGAGTACACTGGGACAGAGGACAAACCTGGTGGCCAATGGTCGAAGCCTATCATAAATACATCAGCCGCAGTTCGCATATGATGCAGCAAGGACAGTCAGTTGCCGATATACTGTACCTGACACCTGAAGGAGCGCCAATGGTGTTTAAAGCGCCTGGCGACGCACTAAAAGAAAATGGCGCCATCCCTGATAAAAAAGGATACAGTTTCGATGGCTGCTCTCCAAAAATGTTGATGGAAAGAGCAATTCTGGAGAACGATAAAGTGGCCTTCCCGGGGGCTTCATCTTATGAAATCCTGGTGTTGCCAAATTTTGAAACAATGACTCCGGAATTACTTGTGAAAATTGCTTCGTTAGTGGAAAATGGGGCAACGATAATTGGCAATCCGCCAGTGAAGTCGCCGAGCTTAAGTGATTATCCAAATTGTGATGAAAAGGTGAAGACCCTGGCTGAAGAACTTTGGGGAACACTACAAATACCTGAGCAAGTAACTGAAAGAAAATACGGTAAAGGGACCATTTATTGGGGAGGTAATTTAGCTTCCGACAGTCTATATCCGTCCTACAATCATACAGCTGAGCTTCTTTCACGAAAGAATATACCTGAGGATTTTACTTCTGATAACAACACCGTCAGGTTTGGCCACCGTAAAACATCGACCAGTGACATATACTTCATATCCAACAGGACAGACACCTTTCAGAAATCAACATGTACTTTTCGTGCTATAGGAACGCCGGAGCTCTGGAATAGTGTAAACGGAGAATCCAGAAAAATTGCCAGCTATTCAGTAGAAAATGGTTTGACAACTGTTCCTCTGGAATTCTTTCCTTATGAAAGTTTCTTCATTGTTTTTTCTGAAAATAAGGATCAGGAAAAAATAGCTAAAACAGGGACAGGGAATTTCCCGGGTTTTAAAAAAGTCAAAACAATTGAAGGCTCCTGGAATGTTTCATTCGATCCGAAATTTGGAGGACCTGAGAATATCGTATTCGAAAAACTGCAGGATTGGGCGAAGCATGAACTGCGTGGAGTAAAATACTATTCAGGGATAGCCACCTATAAAAAGTCCTTTGTTATTGATCAGGTGGATAATGGAAAATATTACATCGACCTGGGAGTGGTTAATGATATGGCCAGGGTAAAATTGAATGGGCAGGACATTGGAGTTGTTTGGTGTGCACCCTGGAGGATCGATGTTTTGGGTGCCTTGAAAAAGGGAGAAAATATGCTTGAAATTGAAGTTGCTAACCGCTGGATAAATCGATTGCTGGGAGACAAATCTGAACCTGAGAAATATGCGCGGACTGTAAAATTTGAAAATGGCTTAATGGGAGGAAAAGAATATGAAGCTGGCAGATACACTTTTACCACAAAAGCGGCTATGCGTTCATTTGATTTTACAGAACCACTTTCTTCTGGTTTACTAGGACCTGTTACCATCTTAGAAACGATTGATATGCCCAATGAAAAATAAAAATCACTGGTGAGATAGGTCTATAATTCACTTTGTATTTAATACCTTCATCATATAATTATTATATCAGCTATCAGAACAACTTTAAAACTCTTCACCAGAAATTTAATATGAAGTTCAATTTTATAATCCTGCTATTGCTGTTTGGATCATTCTCAACCTATGGCCAGACAGATGACTTTAATGCAATTGATTTGCGTTGCGAGTACCTGGAAACCCCGATCGCAGTTGATACCGAGAGCCCTCGGTTTACCTGGAGAATAAAAAGTGAAAAAGGCGAAGCATCACAATCAGCTTATCAGATTGTAATAGGCACTGATTCAACAGCTGTGGCAAGAGGAACAGACAAAACATGGAATTCTGGCAAAGTGATCAGCAATTCAACATTGGTGAGCTATGAGGGCAAAACACTAGCACCGTTTACAAGCTATTATTGGGCGGTAACAGTATGGGGTGATGGAGACGAATCACCAGCTACCTCCAGGATTTCCAGCTTTAGGACTGGCATGATGCAACAACATAATTGGAAGGGGTCCTGGATTACAGATACAAGAAACGTGGACCTTAAACCTGCGGCGTATTTCAGGAAAGAAGTTACTGTCTCGAAACAGGTAAAGTCTGCTTACGTCTATATAGCAGCAGCTGGGTTGTATGAACTTGAACTGAATGGCTCAAAGGTTGGAGATCACCAACTTGATCCAATATATACACGTTTTGACATGAGGAATCTGTATGTCACCTATGACGTCACCAGCTTTCTAAAAGAAAAGAATGTGCTAAGTGTGCTGCTGGGAAACGGCTGGTACAATCATCAATCAACAGCTGTTTGGTACTTCCATGAGGCTTCATGGAGAGCAAGACCAAAGTTTTGTTTGGACCTAAGACTAATGTATACAGACGGAACTGTCGAAACGATCTCTACAGATAAAAGCTGGAAGACAGATTTAAGCCCTGTTGTTTTCAATAGCATTTATACTGGAGAGCACTATGATGCAAGTCAGGAGCAGGATGGATACCATAAAGTGGGGTTTGATGATTCTGAATGGAAAAACAGCTTGATAACCCAGATGCCATCGAAAAATATCGTTTCTCAACAGATGCATCCAATTCGGGCAGTGGAAGAGATTACACCAAAAAGTGTCAGGAAAATAAGTGATACTAAATACATTTTTGATTTGGGCAGAAACATATCCGGGGTAACAAAACTTAGTGTATCAGGACAAGCCCAAACTATAATTAAGGTAATTCATTCAGAGCTTCTGAATGATAAAGCAAATTTGGACCTATCAAATATAGACCTTCATTACAGGCCAACGGACGATACAGATCCATTTCAAACGGACATTTATACATTAAGCGGCGAGGGAATAGAAACGTTTTCTCCTCGATTCAATTATAAGGGATTTCAACATGTGGAGGTTAGTAGTAGTAAGCCGATAATGCTATCTAAAGAAAGCCTGACAGGAGTTGTTTTGCACAGCGATGTACCCCAGGTTGGTTATATAAATAGCTCTAACAAAACATTGAATAAAATCTGGGAAGCTACCAACAATTCCTACTTATCAAATTTATTTGGTTACCCTACAGACTGTCCCCAGCGGGAAAAAAACGGCTGGACTGGTGATGCCCACATCGCCATTGAAACAGGGCTTTATAATTTTGATGGGATCACAGTTTATGAAAAATGGCTTAAAGATCATCAGGATGAACAGCAATCAAATGGCGTGCTTCCGTCTATCATTCCATCAAGTGGATGGGGCTATGAATGGGGTAACGGTCCTGACTGGACAAGTTCGATTGCCATCATACCCTGGAATATTTATTTGTTTTATGGCGATTCCAGGCTGATGGAAAGCTGTTATTCCAATATCAGCAGGTACGTCGATCACATCACAGAGATTAGTGAAGGCAGTTTAACAACCTGGGGTCTGGGAGATTGGGTGCCTGTTACAACAAAACCGCCTGTTGAATACACTTCCTCGATATATTATCATGTTGACGTTTCTATCTTGGCCAAAGCTGCAAAACTTTTGGGATATGAATCTGACCATGTTCGATATTCCCAACTGGCAGAGGAGATAAAAACTGCATTTAATAAGAAATATTTTAATAATAAAACAGGCATATATGGCAAGGGATCGCAAACGGAGCTCAGCACCGCCCTTCATTGGGGAATGGTACCTGAAGATGCTATAAAACTGGTTGCCAAAAATCTTGCGGATAGAGTAATTGAAGATGATAAGCATATTAATGTTGGATTATTGGGTAGCAAAGCGATTCTTAATGCATTAAGTAATAACGGCTTTGCGGAATTAGCCTATGAAGTGGCTTCGCAGGAAACATTTCCTTCCTGGGGCTGGTGGATAGCAAATGGGCTTAGTACACTCCCGGAAAATTGGGACTTGTCAAAGACAACCAATGACATTTCTCACAACCATATCATGTTTGGTGAAATAAGCGCATGGTATTTTAAAGCACTGGGTGGCATTAAACCAGACCCTGAAAATCCTGGTTTTAGAAAATTCTTTCTGGAACCAAATTTTGTTCAGGGGTTAGATCACTTTGAAGCTGCTTTCAATTCTCCACAAGGAAAAATTGTGAGTTCATGGAAAAGAATGAATGACAAGACTTTTTATCGGGTAGTGATACCACCTAATAGTGAATGTGTTGTTAAGCTAAACGCTAAAAAAGTATCAAAGAATATGCGTCAATACGTGATTGAAGAAGAAAATGGATTAACAAAATTAAGTTTGAAATCAGGATCTTATGAAATCGAAATCAATTAGTCGCAAGTACTGAAAAAAGTACTTTTTATTAATCCTCACTAAGCTCTCCTTCCGTATGTGCGACAAGCGTTGCTACGCTGGCATCACCAGTAATATTGGCCACCGTACGTGCCATGTCAAGAAGCCGATCTACGGGGAAGATAATGGCTACCCAGGCAGGGTTTAAACCTACAGTCTGAAGGATGATGATCAACATTACCAAACTGGCGCCTGGCACAGCGGCTGTTCCAATAGAACCCATGGTTGCAGTCAGCACGATGGTTAGTTGCTGTGCAAGGGAAAGATCCACAAAGTGCAATTGAGCAAGAAATACGGTTGCGATGGCAAGGTATAAGCTGGTACCATCCATATTCACAGTTGCACCTATCGGTAGCACAAAGCTGGATACGTTTTTTGAAACGCCCATACCATCTTCCACACACTCCATCGTAACAGGTAATGTTGCAGCACTTGAACTGGTAGAGAATGCCAGAAACTGAGCAGGACTCAATATTTTGAAAAACTTTTTATAATTGACCTTTTTAATGAGAGTGGTAATGATCAATGGATAAAAGACAAAGAGCATAAATCCAAGACCGATCAGAACTGTAATGGTGTAAGAGCCAAGTCCTTTAAAAATCTCAAATACTTCACCCGGGCTGTTAGCCATCTTTGCTACCACGCCAGCCAATAAGGCAAATACAAAGAACGGGGCTGCTTTCATAATGGTGTCGACCATTCTCAGAAACACTTCATTAATAGAGGAGATAAATTTCTTTACAGGGCCTCCTTTTTCATCTGGGATTATGGCAAGGGTAATACCAAAGAAGATGGCGAAGAAAATAACCTGTAGCATCAACTTATTATTTGAAATGGAAAGAATGATGTTTTCAGGAACCATGTCAACAATAAACTGAAGAGGTGGCTCTTCCTTTTGTTGTTGAGCAAGACTTAATTTCTCATCTACTGTACTTTGATTTTCCGGGAGGCCACTCGAGATCATTTGATCAATGGCTCCCTTATTTTTTGGGTCATCCAGCAGGTTTTTACCGTCTTTAACTTCCACTCCCGGAGTATTTTGAACCCACAGTTCATAAGAGATACGGTTTTTTATTCTTTGCTCCTCATCGATGTGTGTACCTGGTGCGATAAAATTGACGATGAGTAATCCAACAGTAATAGCTGATACTGTGGATACCAGATACATGGCCAGGGTTTTTATTCCCATTCTCCCGAGTGCAGAAGTATCATTTAATCCGGAGACGCCATCTATGATTGAAAATAAAACCAGTGGAACGGCAATAAACTTGAGGAGTCTGATGAATATCTGGCCAAAAGGGTCTATCCAATTTATGGTAAACTGGTTCCATCCTAGGGCACTTGAGATAAAAGCCCATCCAATTCCCAAAATAAGGCCGATAATAATTTTTATGTGGATAGGTAATTTCTTCACTATGGCTGTAATTTATTCGTTCTGGCCAGCAAGTAGTAATCAGCAATGACCAGAGCAGCCATGGCTTCAACAATAGGTACTGCTCTAGGCACGACACACGGGTCATGGCGACCCTTTCCGGAAACCTTAACAGCATCCCCATCTTTGTTTACACTGTCCTGGTCCTGCATGATGGTGGCTACAGGTTTGAATGCCACTTTAAAGTAAATGTCTTCACCATTGGAGATTCCTCCCTGGATTCCTCCACTGTGGTTAGATTTTGTTCGAACCATTTCCCCCTCCTTAAAAAACGCATCGTTGTGTTGAGAGCCTTTCAGCTGAATTCCCGCGAAACCACTTCCATATTCAAAACCTTTTACTGCGTTGATACCCAACATGGCATTGCCTAGGGCGGCATGTAACTTATCAAAAACAGGTTCTCCTAACCCGACCGGAACACCTTTGATTACACCAGTTACAATACCTCCAACGGTATCCTGATCTTTTCTAACCTGATCGATATAGTCAAACATTTTTTTGGCCATTTCAGGATCTGGACACCTTACTTCATTGCTTTCAGTTTTTGATAAGTCTAATGCGGTGTAATGTTTGTCCAGCTTCAAATCACCTACCTGCGAAACAAATGCATGAAAACTAATCCCAACATCTTTTAGCATTAGCTTGGCAATGGCTCCCGCGGCAACTCTAGCAGCAGTTTCTCTAGCCGAACTTCGCCCTCCTCCCCGGTAATCTCTATTACCATACTTAACTTCATAGGTAAAGTCGGCGTGAGAAGGCCTGAACTTATCTGCAATGTGGCTGTAATCTTTACTTTTTTGATCCTTATTTTTTATGAGTAAACCTATGGGCGTGCCGGTGGTTTTCCCTTCAAATGTTCCTGAAAGAATCTCTACCTGATCTTCTTCTTTTCTTTGAGTGGTGATTTTGGATTGTCCTGGCTTTCTTCTTTGAAGCTCGGACTGAATAAACTGCTCGTCTATTTCAATACCTGCCGGACATCCATCAAGGATGGCACCAATTGCAGGGCCATGTGATTCACCAAAAGAGGTAATGCTAAAAATATTTCCGAATTTGTTTCCCATGAGTTCTTACTTGCGGAACATGATAATGCCGGTTAAAACTAGTATAACCACAGCAAAGATGTTTGCAAATATCTGAAGGATTGACCCCTTTTCCAGCGAAGTGAGTTGATTATCTTCAAATTCTATTCCGCTATAGAATGTACCAAGATCATTTGACTGAATATATTCATTTTTCTTACTCTCTCCCGTTACGATAAGCTCCTGCCTCGATCTCAATGTGTCATAAGCAGCTTTTTCAGGATTAAAGAAGACCCACTGAAAATAATCTCCTAACTGGTAAGTGCCCGGTTCATTGGGAATACCGTAGTAGCTAAAGGTTTTTGTGCCTCTGACCTTTCCTGAAGAGCGGGTAATGTTTTGCTGGGTATTTGGATCATAAAAATCAAAATCAGCTGTTTCCGGGATGTCTGGCTTTTCAACTGCACTAATGTTTCCTTCCCCGACTATATTAAAAGAGTAATTAAAGCTCTGACCAGTTTCCAGGTTTTTAGCGCTAATCTTTTCCGCTAATTGATATTCACCAACAGCTACCTGACTTTTCAATGGATGAGGAGGTAGCTCCAACACCTTTATGTCTTTTGGTTTTGAGTAGAAAGTTTCAAAATCTTCCTGTCTGTTTCTACCGAAAAACGATGGGTTTTTTGCCACTTTATATTTGATCAGCTTCAGGCCAACAGAGGGGAAATTTATGTCTTCGATATTGAGTGGATAGTAGGCAGCCTGATAGATTTTATATTGAGTATAATCTTTGTTATTGATGGTAATGGGTTCCCCACTAATATTATCAATATTAAAATTTTCTTCCCAACAAGTGTTGGGCTTTATCTTTTTGACGATGTCAGTGATTTGTTTTCCCAAATCGTAGAACCTCAATTCTGCTCTGTTTTCTTCCGCTACATAAAAAGCCAGTGTGGTAGTAAAACCTTCCCCCACATAAACTTCAGATTTATCTGTTGTAAGAGCCAGGAAGGCGTTGGCTTTTATATCTACAAATTCAGAGGGCTGCCTTTTTCTTCCAAAGAAATCGTCTAAAGGGTCGATTCCAAAGGGGCTGGTATTATTTTGCTGCTGTTGCTGTTGGTTAGCAGGGCCAACTTTAATTGTTTTTCCCGGAGCACTAATTGTCTTTCCATTTACCGTCAGCTCAAATGGGCGGATCACAACTGTTCCTTCTTTGGTTGCCTGATAATTTTGAACAATAGATTGTTTTGAACTCATCTGGCCATTGATGAAGCTCGTAGAAGTAGATGAAGATGTACCTCTTTTTACAAAACCATCTATCTCAGGGAATGGGCTATAGTTTTGTAATCGCTCATTCTCTACAGTTAACGTTATGGTAAACAGCTGGTTAATAGCAATCTCACCTGGTCCGTACTCAATTTTCAGGGCCTGAGCCATTGAAAAATCAACAAAAAACATCAGTGCCAGACAACCTAAGATTCCAGACTTCGTAAAATTCATAGTACTTTATTACAAACAATGTTAAAGTGAATTTTCACTTTGATGTAAAGGTAAAAATTGTTTAACTTAAGGTTAAATACATTCTCGTAAGAGAACGTCAAAATTGCTTCATATAGTTAACTCTTTAACAAATATTATAATTTAATGTTAGAGTATTTTAAAACCATCCTTGCTAAAGTAAGTTTTGATCGTTGGTTATTTGAGAAAGAACTCAGAAAAGCTATAAAGTCACTCGTTCCTATTGAAATCGTTAAACTTCGAGATTGGTGCATTGAACAGTATGGGCATATATATGCTACTGTAATTAAAAAATGTTTCGAGACCAGAACTATCTGATTGGGGGGATAATTATTTAATGAAAGGTTTTTGTAATTCCAGTTTTTGCAGCGTATGCTAGGTTTTCATCGTTTAAAGCTTTTTCCACCATTTCCTGATTTCTGCTTTTTTCATATAAGAGCTTAAAAATTTCGCTAACTGAAAGACTCTCTGTTTCCTCCTGAAGAGAAATTACATCTCCTGTACTTACTTTCCCGGGAATCAGCACCCTTACATATGTGCCAGGGTGCCCAAATTCAATGAATTCTTTTAACACCTTTTGATTGTTGAACCTGACACCCAATTTAAAACACGGTTGACGTGGCTGAGATATTTGCACCAAAGCTTCTCCTACCTGGTATTTTGCACCTATATTTAGTTTTGTCTCATTAAGACCTTCGACAGTAATATTCTCTCCAAACATTCCAAAGTTCCATTCAAGTTCAGGATATTTCTTCTTCCAATATTCATAGTAGTCCGCGGAATATAAGTAGCAAGCTTTATCAACTCCTCCATGAAACCTACGGTCGACAACCGAGTCATTGTGTACATCTGATGATTCCAAAAAGATCGGGCGATCTTCAGGATTTTTGAATATGCCTGTTTGTACATTTTTTCCTCTCCAAAGAATTGTTTTCCGACTTCCTAGATTGACTGAAACTACTTTCATCCTGATGTTATTTGATTACTAATTTACCATTCAATTTTTGAATCTACGGTTTTGGACTGATGAACTAGCAACTAACGTTATAGTATATTAACAAGCACTATACTATATTAACTCATTATTATATACTTATTAGTAAGGGTTCCCTATATTCGTCAGCTCGATTCGATGATATATCTGTTATTTCGTACAGTTTATAGAAAATTGACAGTTCTTAGCTTTATGTATGTATCAATTAAATTATCTTTATCATCGATTAAGAGTTAAGCTATAGGCCAGATTAAGAACCAGCTTGTTTATTTAGTTTTCTTAAACAAGCAAATAATGGCAGACCAAAGTGAAGAAAAATGGGAGGGCATAGAAGGCTTCTCCAATTACGAGATTTCCAACAAAGGCAGGATTAGAAGTAAGACCCGAAAAAGCTGGCATAAAGGCAGTCAGGTTTACATGAAGATTAAGGGCAAACTGATGAAGCAGCGCTGGAATAAAACCTGTAAATGTTACTTTTTGGATTTGATTGATGACGAGAAGAAGAGAAGGACGGTATACCCTCACAAAGAAACAGCTGTGGCTTTTGTGAAGAATCCGGATGCTTCAAATCTGAGCATGATCATTCACGAAGACAATAACCCAAGAAATAACAAAGCAGAGAACCTTAAATGGGTTTCTGCATCTGATCACATGAAGTGGCAATTTGAAGTTGGAAATAAAAACAACTACAAAGTGTGGAAAACGCGTAAGAAGAGATACAAAAATGGGTTTAAGCCAGACACAGTGCTTCCGGGGAGACCCAAAAAGATCAAAGCAGAAGCATAATAAAAAAGGCTCTTTTAATTAAAAGAGCCTTTTTTGTTTCTTTTTTCTGAAGGTTAATCTTCAGAAATGAAATTAATTATGCCTGAGCAACAGGGTCAATGTGAACGAATGACCTGTTTTGTCTTCCTTTTTGAAACCTTACAGTCCCATCAGTCAAAGCAAATAGCGTATGATCTTTTCCCATACCTACATTACTTCCTGGGTGGTGCTTGGTGCCTCTTTGTCTGATAATGATATTACCAGCGATGGCTGACTGGCCACCGTAAATTTTAACACCAAGTCGTTTACTTTCTGATTCCCTACCGTTCTTCGAACTACCTACACCTTTCTTATGTGCCATGGTTGTTTAATTTTTAATGTCTTGAATTAATACTTTGGAAAATTGCTGGCGATGACCATTTTTTACCCGGTAACCTTTTCTTCTCTTCTTTTTGAAGACAATTACCTTATCATCTTTAACGTGTTCCAATATTTTGCCGGATACTTTAGCTCCTTTGAGCGTGGGAGTTCCAACATTTACTTTACCATCACTATCTACCAGTAGAACCTGATCAAAATCAATTTTTGATCCTTCCTTACCGTCTAACAATGGTGCGTACACAAACTGGTCTTTCTCCACTTTGTATTGTTTCCCGGCTATATCAACAATTGCGTACATGCTTATATTTTGTGTTTTTAAAAAAGGATTGCAAAGATACCAGAAAGCCTGATATTTTCAAATATTACTTCAGCTTAATGCTAGGTGAATTTTTTTTTCACTTTTTTTCACTTTTTTTCAAGGCCTTTTTCAAGCAATATAGGTAGAAGTTATGATTATGTAAACTTGATATAAGGCACTTTTTAACAGCAAGTTATGTTCTTTTTTTGGCTATACCTAAGACTTATATTTGCCGACCACGAACGCTTGATTTTTCGTCTCCTTTTTTACACATTTGTAAACACGGTCGCGAAAAAATAAACCACTTTTCGAGGGGGCTGTATCCCAAAACTTAAGCAGAATGCTTTTAAGCCACGATTTTTATGTTGTGGCCTGGATTCATTTACGCTTGTGGATAACCCGCTTAGACTGTTGATAACTTTATTGATAACTAAAATTGATGGTGGAAATCACGTGAATAGATAAAACTTATTAACAAATGGCGCAAGAAGAACCTATACTCAAAGAGAATAAAGATCGATTCGTATTATTTCCAATACAGAAAGATGACATTTGGAAGTTTTATAAAAGAGCAGAAGCAAGTTTCTGGACAGCTGAGGAGATTGATTTAAGTCAGGATCTTAAGGATTGGGCAAATCTCAATGATGGAGAACGCCATTTCATCAAGCATGTGCTGGCCTTCTTCGCAGCAAGTGACGGGATTGTTAATGAAAATCTGGCAGAACATTTTGTGTCTGAAGTTCAATATACGGAGGCAAAATTCTTTTATGGATTCCAAATTGCCATTGAAAATATTCATTCTGAAACTTATTCCTTATTAATTGATACCTATGTAAAGGATGCCAAGGAAAAAGACGGGCTGCTTCATGCCATTGAAACGATGGACTGTGTAAAGAAAAAAGCAGACTGGGCGTTAAGATGGATTGATGAAGGAAACTTTGCGGAAAGACTAGTAGCATTTGCGGCTGTTGAAGGCATTTTCTTTTCTGGTAGTTTTTGTTCAATCTTCTGGATGAAAAAGCGGGGTCTCATGCCCGGTTTAAGCTTTTCTAATGAGTTGATTTCCAGAGATGAAGGACTTCACTGTGATTTTGCCTGTCTATTATATAATGACCATCTGGTTAACAAGCTTCCTAAGGAGCAGGTCACTAAAATAATAGAGGATGCTGTTGAAATAGAAAAAGATTTTGTTACTGACGCACTACCGGTAAAATTAATTGGAATGAACTCCGATTTGATGTGTCAATATATAGAGTTTGTTGCGGATCGCCTTTTGGAAGAATTAGGATGTGAAAAATCCTACGGTTCTTCTAACCCATTTGACTTCATGGAAATGATTTCTTTACAGGGTAAAACTAATTTCTTTGAGAAACGTGTTGGGGAGTATCAGAAAGCTGGAGTACTCAACTCAGAAGACGAAAAAGAAAAACCTAAATTCAGTTTAGACGAAGATTTTTAATATGAATCTATTTTTCATCATTAATCACCCGATTGCCTTATGTTAGTTGTAAAAAGAGACGGACGTAGAGAGTCTGTCAAGTTTGATAAAATCACTGCCAGGATAGAAAAGCTGTGTTATGGTCTGAATCCGGATTATGTGGAGCCGGTACAGATTGCCAAAAAAGTAATTGATGGGCTTTATGACGGTGTGACTACCGTGGAGCTTGACAATCTTGCTGCAGAGATTGCAGCTACCATGACGACACGTCATCCTGATTTCGCAAAGTTAGCAGCCAGAATATCTACTTCTAACCTACATAAGGTAACGGAGAAGTCCTTTTCAAATACGATGAAAAGGTTATATACCTATGTTAACCCGAAGACAGGAGGTAATGCATCCCTACTTGCAAAAGACGTGTATGGTATCATTAGAGCGAATGCCAAGAGACTGGATGAGGCAATTGATTACCAAAGAGACTATAACTACGACTACTTTGGCTTTAAAACATTAGAACGCTCTTATCTCATGAAACTGGACGGGAAGATTGTAGAGCGTCCACAACACATGTTGATGAGGGTTTCAGTTGGAATTCATAAGGAAGACATTGACGCTGCCATCGAGACCTATAACCTGATGTCAGAGAAGTGGTTTACACATGCAACACCTACGCTGTTCAACGCAGGTACACCAAAACCTCAACTCTCCTCTTGCTTTCTATTAACCATGCAGGATGATAGCATCGATGGAATTTATGATACACTAAAGCAGTGTGCTAAGATTTCACAGTCAGCTGGAGGAATCGGTCTGAGCATTCACAATGTGAGAGCTACAGGCGCTTATATCAAAGGCACCAATGGAACTTCCAATGGAATCATTCCAATGCTTAGAAACTTTGATATGACAGCTAGATATGTTGATCAGGGTGGAGGAAAAAGGAAAGGAAGCTTTGCTATCTATCTGGAGCCCTGGCATGCAGATATCTTTGAATTTCTTCAAATGAAGAAAAATCATGGTAAGGAAGAATTGAGAGCTAGAGATCTTTTCTATGCGATGTGGATTCCGGATTTATTCATGAAACGTGTAGAGGAAAATAGTACATGGTCTTTGTTTAGCCCTGATGAGGCTCCTGACCTACATGATACTTATGGTGATGAGTTCGAAAAGCTGTATGATAAATATGAGTCTGAAGGAAGAGCCAGAAGAACGGTTAAGGCTCAGGATTTATGGTTTGAAATCCTCGAATCACAAATAGAAACAGGAACTCCATATATTCTATATAAGGATCATGCAAACAGAAAGTCCAATCAAAAGAATCTTGGAACAATTAGATCGAGTAACCTCTGTACAGAAATTTTAGAGTATACCTCTAAAGATGAGGTTGCTGTTTGTAATCTGGCTTCTATCTCGCTTCCAAAGTTTGTGAAAGAAGATAAGAGTTATGATCATCAGAAATTGTATGAGATTACCAAGGTTGTAACCCGAAATCTAAATCAGGTCATTGATGTAAATTATTATCCGGTACCTGAGGCCAGGTATTCTAATATGCGTCACCGTCCAATAGGGATTGGGGTACAGGGATTAGCAGATACATTTGCAATGATGAGGATGGCTTTTGAGTCTGAAGAGGCCCAAAAGCTCAACAAAGAAATATTTGAGACCATCTATTATGCAGCCATGGAGACTTCTATGGAATTAGCACAAAAGAATGGTACCTACGAAACATTCAAGGGCTCACCTGTTTCGAAAGGGATTTTTCAGTTTGATATGTGGGGTGTGACCCCGGATTCCGGAAGATGGGATTGGTTTGACCTGAAGCAAAAAGTAAGAAAACACGGAGTAAGAAACTCTTTGTTGTTGGCACCGATGCCTACAGCTTCTACCTCACAAATATTAGGTAACAACGAATGTTTTGAACCTTTTACTTCTAATATGTATGTAAGAAGGGTATTATCAGGGGAATTCATTGTTGCTAACAAATATATGATGCATGATCTCATCAGACTTGGCTTATGGAATGAAGACATGATGAACAAGATCAAACTTCATAATGGCTCAATCCAGGAGATTGATGAGATTCCTCAGGACATCAAAGATTTGTATAAAACCGTATGGGAAACCTCACAGAAAGCCATCATTGATATGTCGGCTGACAGGGGAGCCTTTATTTGCCAAAGTCAGAGTCTGAACATTCACCTGACAGATGCCAACTTTGGTAAGATGACATCTATGCATTTCTATGCATGGAAAAAAGGTCTGAAGACGGGAATGTACTACCTGAGAACGAAAGCTGCTACCGACGCTATTAAGTTTACTGTTACTAAGGAGAGCAAAAAGCAGCCGGAGTTACAAGCTGCTGAAATGGTTGGAGCTGCTGGTGCCATACAAGATACCAGAGCAAAAACAGCTGCCGAAATAGAAGCAGAAAAAGAACAGAATCAATCAGCCATGCAATGCTCACTGGATGATCCAGAGGGCTGCGAAATGTGCGGAAGTTAATTATCTGTCAATAATCAATTATAAAAAAGAGTCCTGCTAGTCAGGACTTTTTTGTTATATAGGTTTCTTCTTTGATTTTAATTCCTTTTTGAAGTACCAGGTTATTGGGGTAATTAACCACCTCACCATCGGCCACCTTGATGACCATAGAAAAGAGATTTAGGTCAAATACGACTCCATCTACTGTGTTATCTCCATCCATTACAGTAATCTTAGTTCCAATTCGATACGGGAAATAAAAGAACAGAATCACAGCTGCAGTGACATTGCTCAAGATTGACCAGGCGGCAAAAAGAGCCACACCTGCTACGGTAAAAAAGGATAGGAAATAAACGGAAAACCCTTCAAAAGATATATCCCAGATCAACCCCAGAAACAACAGGCAGAATACAAAAATGATAAAATTAAAATATTTGATGGTGTAGATCACGCGAGGCATTGCGATATCCTTCTTACTACCATATTTCCTGATGACTTTTGAGGCCACCTTCCTGCTTATTAAAAAAAACAGAAGAAGCCCTGTTGTCAAAAGTATTTGTACATCGGACGAGTAATCCTGATTAAATGCGTCAAAGAAATTCATGGAGCAAAAGTAGAATGAGTTTTCTACTTTGCCCCATAATTTATTATTGATTCACTTCAACTTCATCTAGATTGATGAATTCAATGGATTTGTCTTTGTTTAATGTAATGCCAATTACTGCATCTTTTTGAACAGCTCCACTGAGTATCTGTTTAGATAATTCGTTAAGAATTTCTCTTTGCAATACCCTTTTCAGGGGTCTGGCACCAAACTGTGGATCAAATCCTATTTTTCCCAGATGATCCAATACCTTGTCATCTGCTTCGATCTTGATGCCGTTATCCTGTAGTCTGCGCTGTATTATTTTAAATTGGATGCCGACAATCTTTTTTAGATCCTCATGACTCAAAGGTCTGAACATAATTGTTTCATCAATCCTATTCAGAAACTCTGGTCTCACAGTTTTTCTCAACAATTCAAAAACCTGACGCTTAGAATCTTCAATCACCTCTTCCTGGTTCCACTCTTCCATCTTCTCAAAATTCTCCTGAATCAGGGTAGAGCCAATATTGGTGGTCATGATGATGATGGTATTCTTGAAATTAGCTACACGACCTTTATTGTCTGTAAGTCTACCATCGTCCAATACCTGCAAAAGAATATTGAAGACATCCGGATGTGCTTTTTCTATTTCATCTAACAGGATCACACTGTAGGGTTTTCTCCTTACAGATTCTGTCAATTGTCCACCTTCATCATAACCTACATAGCCGGGAGGTGCGCCAATCAATCTGCTGACTGCATGTCGTTCCTGATATTCAGACATATCAATGCGGACCATGGCATTTTCATCATTGAATAGATATTCAGCCAATGCTTTTGCAAGTTCTGTTTTCCCAACTCCTGTTGTTCCCAGGAAGATGAAAGAGCCTATAGGTCTTTTTGGGTCATGCAATCCTGCACGACTCCTGCGAACAGCATCAGAAACTGCAGCAATGGCTTCTTGCTGACCTGCTACACGCTTACCAAGCTCTGCTTCCAGATGGAGTAGTTTTTCACGGTCTGATTGTAGCATTTTGGAAACAGGTACACCCGTCCATTTAGCAACAACTTCGGCAATATCTTCAGCATCTACTTCTTCTTTGAGCAGTGATTTTTCACCCTGCATTTCAGCCAATTGTTTTTTATATTCATCGACCTTTTTCTCTGACTCAACAATTTTACCGTATCTGATTTCAGCTACTTTACCAAAGTCTCCGGACCGCTCAGCTTGTTCTGCTTCTAACTTATACTTTTCGATGTTTTCCTTTTCATCTCTAAGTCCCTGGATCACTCCTTTCTCATTTTCCCATTTGGCTTTAAGTTCATTCCTCTTGCCTGTTAGATCAGCAATTTCTTTGCTGAGTTCTACCTCTTTAACCTTGTCTTTTTCACGCCGAATAGCTTCCCTCTCAATTTCAAGCTGCATAATTCTTCTGTTCAGCTCATCCAGTTCTTCAGGAAGTGAGTCTATCTCAATCCTGAGTTTAGAGGCTGCCTCATCCATCAAATCTATGGCTTTATCTGGAAGGAATCGATCAGAGATATATCGTGTAGACAATTCTACAGCAGCAATAACGGCATCGTCTTTCACCCTTACTCCATGGTGTATTTCGTATTTATCCTTGATTCCTCTAAGGATTGATATGGCATCCTGAACATTTGGTTCGTCAATTACAACAGCCTGAAATCTTCGCTCAAGTGCCTTGTCCTTTTCAATGTATTTTTGATACTCTTTTAGCGTAGTTGCTCCGATGGCGTGCAATTCACCACGAGATAAAGCGGGCTTTAGCAGGTTGGCTGCGTCCATAGCTCCTTCTCCTCCACTTCCTGCCCCTACCAGGGTATGAATTTCATCTATAAAGAGGATGATCTGCCCGTTGCTGTCAGTAACTTCCTTGATTACAGCTTTCAGTCTTTCTTCAAATTCCCCTTTGTATTTGGCTCCAGCAACCAAAAGACCCATGTCTAAGGATATGATAATCTTAGATTTTAGATTTTCCGGTACATCGCCATCCACAATTCGTTGGGCTAGTCCTTCTACAATTGCTGTTTTACCAACACCCGGTTCTCCAAGTAGAATGGGGTTGTTTTTAGTTCTTCTGGCAAGAATCTGAAGAACCCTTCTTATTTCTTCATCACGACCAATTACGGGATCAATTTTTCCTTTTTTTGCTAGTTCATTTAAATTTTTAGAGTACCTCTCCAGTGACCTGTATTTAGATTCAGCATTTGGGTCTGTTACTTTTTCACCTCCACGGAGTTCCTTAATTGCTTTGATCAATTCCTTCTCTACGAATCCTGCATCTATAAGAATCTGAGCAGTTTTATCATCACCACTCAGCAATCCAAGGATTATGTGCTCAACGGCAACATACTCATCTCCAAAAGCCTTAAGTTGTTTTTCAGCTCTTTGCAGTGCAGCAGCAGCCTGGTTAGATAGATAGGGCTGTCCCCCTGAAACTTTTGGATAAGTTTTTATTAACTCCTCCAATTTTGTTTCCATGCTGGTACGATTGGTTCCGGTCTTCTTTAGCAGGAATGATATCAGATTTTCATCTGATCGCAGGATAGCCTGCATCAGATGACCTGATTCTATAACCTGCTGACCGTTTCCACTGGCTAACTCAGTAGCTTTTTGTAAAGCTTCCTGAGACTTAATAGTATAATTATTAAAATTCATTTTATTAGTCCTCCTTCCTTATGGATGACGATCAAAACCAACGCCAATTTGATAGATAAACCATTTTGAGACTAAATGTCAGCTTTTTGCGCAAATTATGAATTTAATTCTGTCACAATGACGCAATTTCTGGCTAAGTAAATATTAAATGGGCATAAAAGTTTTGTTTAGCCCATCTTAGTGACTTAGATTTATCTACCATAAACATAAAACTAATAGCGCCCTATCATACGTATGAACGAATTGTAGAGACAAAGGGATAACCTGAATTTTTGGAGTCATTTGAAACACTCAATGTGAATGAATAAGAGACACTTAGCAAGGCGAAATTTCTTAAAAAAGGCGGGTAAGGTATCTGCATTAGCCACTACTGGTTTGACGGCATGTATCCCTGACAAAAAGAATATTTCAGAAGGTCCATACATTAATTTTAATAATACCTATAGGTGGAAGATGACAACTACCTGGCCCCCTAATTTCCCAATAACTGGCGAGGGGTGCAATAGATTGGCCAAATGGGTGAACGATATGTCCGGGGGTCGGATGGAAATTACTGTTTATGGTGCAGGAGAGTTAATTCCTGCATTGGAAGGTTTTGATGCAGTAAGTAATGGTGCGATAGAAATGAATCATGGTGCTGCGTACTATTGGGCTGGTAAATTGCTTTCAGCTCCATTCTTTACGACTGTTCCATTTGGAATGAATGCACAACAAATGACGGCATGGATCACCAGTGGTGGTGGACAGGAGTTATGGGATGAGGTGTATGCTCCATTTAACCTGATGGGAAGAATGGCGGGAAACACTGGATTTCAGATGGGCGGCTGGTTTAATAAGGAGATCAACACATTATCGGATCTAAACGGATTAAAAATGAGAATTCCAGGTCTTGGGGGTAAGGTGTTTTCCAAGGCAGGAGGTACACCCGTATTGGTTTCTGGCGGTGAGTTGTACACCAATCTGGAAAGAGGGGTCCTTGATGCAACAGAATGGATCGGCCCCTACCATGATTACTTGTTGGGTCTTCATCAGGTCGCAAAATATTACTATTTTCCAGGCTGGCATGAAACCAATGCTGTGCTTGAGTTATTGGTAAATAAAGAAAAATTCAATGAACTCCCATCAGATTTACAGGAGATTATAAAAACTGCCTGTAGCAGGTCTAATGACTGGATTCTATCCCAATTTAATTACCAAAATGGGCGCTATCTTCAGAAGATTCGCGAAATAGATCGAGTCAGCATAAGAAAATTTCCAAAAGAAGTGCTGGATGGTTTAAGGGTTGCCTCACGTGAGACACTGGAAGATTTGGCAGCTAGTGATGCGCAAAGTGGAAAGGTATATAAGGCCTATGAGGACTTCCGAAAAGTCATTAGCTCGTACATGGACATCAGTGAAAAGGTTTTCTATGAGGAGATGAATTAATCCTAGTATTTTTTTATGCCAGGATCAACATCATCAGACCAGGCAAGTATGCCTCCTTTTAAGTTGTACAGGTCTTCAAAACCATGTTTTTCAAGATATTGAATGGCATTAGCACTTCTCGCACCGCTTCTGCAGTGTACGATAACCTTTTTATCCTTGGCTATTTTGTCAAGGTTATCCGGAATGGTGTTAAGGGGTATTAGTTCACCTTTAATATTTGCAAAGTCAAACTCATTCTGTTCCCTTACATCAATCAATTGGAAATCTTCTTTTGAGTCAATTAGTGCCTTTAATTCTTTAGCTGTAATTTCTTTCATTTGTATCTCCTCTTAATTTTATAATTCGAAATTAATGCAAAATGTTTATTTGTCAGCAGCCAGGTCTGGTAAGTAACTAACAATTTCAGGAAATAGGATCAATAGAATCAGGAATATGATTTGAATGATCACAAATGGAATAACCCCCTGATACAAGTGAACCGTTTTTACTTCGGGGGGCGCTACACCTTTTAAAAAGAACAGCGCAAATCCAAAAGGTGGTGTTAGGAATGAGGTCTGTAAATTGATGGCGAGCAGTATACCAATCCAAATGAGGTCGATGCCCATGGCAACAAAAATGGGAGCAACTACCGGAACGATAATAAATACGATTTCAATAAAATCGATGAAAAAGCCAGCAACAAATACAAGTGCCATGACAAGCGCAAGAAATCCATAAGGACCCAGGTTACTGCTTTCTATGACGCTGAGAAATAATTTATCGCCTTCTAATCCTCGGAAAACTAATGAAAAGGCAGTAGCTCCAATCAATATCATAAAGACCATGCTGGTAAGAAAAGTTGTTTCACGCATGACTTCTTTCAAGGTGGTAAAGCTCAATTTACCATGTAAGAAAGTTAACAATAGAGCGCCGAATGCGCCTACACCTGCAGCTTCTGTGGGGGATGCTATACCAGCGAAAATACTTCCCAAGACTGCAAAGATCAGAAGGAAAGGGAACAAGAAGGATTTTATCACCTGGGCAGACATGCCTTCTTTTTGAAATGCTTTGATCTCTTCCTCAGGCATGCTTGGCGCTCTATCTGGAAAAAGTCTGGAATAGATAATGATATAGAGGAGATAGCAGGTTACCAAACCAACTCCGGGTATTACTGCAGCAAGGAACAGATCCCCTACAGAGACTTGTAATACACTTCCCAAAAGAACTAACACTACTGAAGGTGGTATAATCTGCCCCAGCGTTCCTGATGAAGCTATTGTTCCCGTGCTTAGTCTGGGTCCGTATCCTCTTTTAAGCATCGTGGGGAGACTAATAAGCCCCATGGTTACCACTGTGGCTCCTACGATTCCAGTGGAAGCGGCCAGCATGGCTCCAACAATTACTACTGAGATGGCTAGTCCTCCACGAAACCTACCGAAGAGGAGGGCCATTGTCTCTAGAAGTTTTTCGGCAATGCCTGACTTTTCAAGCATGATACCCATAAAAACAAATAGTGGCACGGCAAGCAACACAAAATTTTGCATGGTGCCATATACACGAAGCGAGAGCAGGTAAAAGAAATCAACATCAAAAACCAATATCCCAACAACTACGGATAACCCACCGAGGGTAAAAGCCACCGGATAACCTAACAGGATAAGAAGAAAGATTGCTCCAAACAGGATGACAGGTAGATATTCAATCATTAGCTAAAATTTCTTTGATTGAACGAAGAACTGTTGCAATTCCTTGAAGTCCTAAGAGGAACATGCCTGCTGGTATCATTGACTTAATAATAAATCTTGCTGGAAGCCCTCCTGGATCTGGGCTTGTTTCGCCAATAAGGTAGGAAGTATAAGTAAATTGGATGCCTTCAATAATTCCTACATAGCAAAGCGGAAGCAATAGGATCATGGTACCCATTAAATTGACCCAGGCTTTTGTTCTGGGAGTAAATTTCTGATAAAAAACATCCACGCGCACGTGTTTATCTTGCTGAAAGGCCCACCCTGAGGCCAACAGAAAAAGCGCTCCAAATAGGTGCCATTCAATTTCAAAAGAAGCACTTGAGGTAATGCTGAATGTGTATCTCATGAAAACATCTAAGACGATGATTAATACGAGAATGATGGAAAGCCAGGATGCGATCTTCCCGATGCCGGCTACAGATTTCTCAATCAGTATGATTATTTTTTCCACACATGCAAATTAACAAGCTTTTCCTATTTAGCAAGTCGTAAATTTAATGTGAGGTTATTGGGGAAGTCACAATTGCAGTCATCAGTCGATAGGGACATCTCACCACCATCAATTGCGAGGATCTCTTTGGCACCATCCTGATAAATAGCGACTGCAGCATATGAAATTCCAGCTTCAAGGTTGTAAAATGCCCTCCCATTGACCAACTTATTTGAAGAAACCGTGTCCTGGATGATAAGTAAGCCATCATCATATTTTCCTTCATAGATTTCGATTGGAACATCTGTATTTTGATCATTGACAGTCAATCTTAACTCAAGATCTGCGAAGAAAGGGCCAGAGTCACAGCTCCTAAAACATTCATCACAGTGGATGAAAAAGATACAGGAAAGCAAGGCACAATAGAAGCAAACTTTAATAATCATTTCGATTTATTGAAAAGAGAAAGTTAAGAAACAGCCAATGGTTTGTTACCGTATCAGATTGGGAATCAAAATATTCGTAACCTAGCTGTAGCGTAAATAAATCAGGACCAACATCCCAAAATAACCCACCGTTCGGACGAAGGATCCACCCAGATTCAGGTTTTAATTTTAGCCCTCGATATTCCCCAAAATTATATCCGCCGGAAAGTCCGATGAATACACCTTTCCCGCTTTCCCTTAGTTCATGCAGGTACCTACCTCCCAGGGTAATGACATATCTTTTTTCCTGATACTGAAAAAAGCGATTACCACCTGCAAATTCCTGTACTTTTCTGCTATGTGGTCTGAAATCAAAAGATAACAGGGAATGAAAATTTCTTTTGTTGTTGGTCGTTCCAATGTCAACACCCATTAGATAGTCCCATTGTTGTACTGTATTTGACCACGCAACTATCGGGTGGAAGGCATTTTTGGTTTCCTGGGCAAACACAATTGCACTCATGGCAATGAAAACAGAAAAAAGAGCTGTCTTAGTCATCTAATAGACGAATATAAGATTTTTCAAACAGCCTAAATAGATGTGTACCCCATTGGATGATGAATTATCCTAACTTTGTGCGTTATATATGGCAAAGGACATTCGTAAGTTAAATTTTGAGGAGATTGAAGCATATATGACTTCAATAGGCGAAAAGCGTTTTCGTTCCAAACAAATTTGGGAATGGCTCTGGAAAAAATCTGCAACATCATTTGATGAAATGTCAAATCTGTCTAAGCTCTTAAGAGACAGACTATCTGAGGATTTTGTAATTCAACCCATTCACACAAAGACGGCCCAATTCAGTAATGATGGCACCATTAAGTCTGTATTCCAGTTGCATGATAGTAACATCATAGAGGGCGTTTTGATCCCTGCAGATGATCGGATGACAGCATGTGTTTCTTCACAAGTCGGGTGTTCGCTTTCTTGTAAGTTTTGTGCAACAGGTTACATGAAGCGCATGCGCAACCTAGATCCGGGAGAGATTTATGATCAGGTTGTTGCCATCGATCGATTAGCAAAAGAACATTTTGACCTTCCATTGACAAACATTGTTTTTATGGGCATGGGTGAACCATTGCTTAACTATAAAAATGTGATGGAGGGGATTCATAAGATAACTTCGGAAGAGGGATTGAACATGTCTCCTAAGCGTATCACGCTTTCTACTGCAGGGATATCAAAGATGATAAAGCAATTAGCTGATGAAGAAGTTAAGTTCAATCTTGCCTTATCGCTCCATGCCGCTGATGATAAGAAGCGAAATGAGATTATGCCCATAAACGAAACCAATACTTTGGCGGCATTATCTGAAGCGTTGCTTTACTTTTATCAAAAGACAAAAAGCAGCATCACCTTTGAGTACATTGTATTCAATGGGTTCAATGATCAAATAGCGGATGCAGAACATTTATGGAGATTTGCTAAAAAAATCCCATCTAAAATCAACATAATAGAATATAATCCAATTGCAGAGGCTGATTTCGTCAATGCTGAAGCTGACCGAATTGATAAGTTTGCCCAATATTTAAGAGAGAAGGGGTTGATTGTGAATGTCAGGAGGAGTAGAGGAAAAGATATAGACGCTGCATGTGGTCAGCTGGCTAATAAAACATTGGTTGACAGTTAGAAATAGTACCCCAATGCAATCATTGGCTGAATAGCCGGAGGGATATTGTCCTCAAAATTTCTGCCCCACTTTGCTCCATATTCAGATAAGAATCCAACACCAACCTGAGTAGACAATCCATTTTTCCATCGGTGAACGTAGGCAGGCCCAAACATGTTTTGAAGAAACAGGTTTCCAAAACCCTGATGGACATACATAATAGACACATAAGAACTTTTGATGTCTCGGTCAAAATGAAAGTTAAACCCGGTACTAAAACCGATGGCCCCGAAACCCAATTGGATGCCTGCGCCATCAAAAAGTCTCATTTCTACATCTCCTCCAAGGATTGAGCCTCCATGAAGGAGCCCTATTGTTATCACATATTTGGTTGGCAATACGATCAGTGAATCCGGAACAGGATCCTTTGCCTGCCCCATAGATTTTTCACCTAAGCAAATTAGAATGAGCGAAAGAACTACAAAATAATGCTTCATGATTTGCCAGGCAGTTATTTTTTGCTCGCATTAAAAAGCTTTTGTTTTTCATCTTTAGATAAGCTCTCGTAACCTGACTGAGAGATTTTGTCAAGGATCGCATCAATTTCATCCTGATCAGTCTCCATAGGCTTTGCCTTCCTGGAAGAAGTTCTTGGCTGCGTTTTGTTACGATGAGTCACCTTAATTTTTGGTTTGTGCACAAAAAAGCTTTTTACCCAATTCATAAACTGAATCACCCAGTTGCCCAGATCATTCCCCTGATTCAGCTGAGTGATATAAATAAAGCCAATACCAGCACCTGCCAGGTGTGCAAGTTCGCCCCCTGCATTTGATCCGATAGACTGAGAAAAGGAGAGTAACACATAGAAGATAGCAATGTATTTAATTTTCACAGGCCCTAGAAAGAGCATAAAAAAAGTATAATTGGGCATGAAGGTCGCTGCGCCCACTACGATGGCATATACTCCCGCGCTTGCACCCAACATGAGTGAACCTTCTACTCTTCCCTGATAAAATGGGATCAAATTATAAATGAGAATATAAAATATACCTCCTGCGATTCCACCCAATACATATAGGGCAATTACTTTATTTTGTCCAAGAAACTCCTGTATTATTCTACCAAACCAAAACAGGAAAAGCATGTTAAAAATGATATGCAGAAATCCTTCGTGTGAAAAGAAATAGGTAACAATAGTCCAGGGCTGACTGATTAATAGCGGGATACTTGCCGGCAACATCAATTTTGACCTAATCGCCACATATATATCACGCTGTTCTGAAATCGTAAGCACGACATTTAGGACCATCAGTACCACAAAAATCACAACATTGATAATGATGATTTGTACCAGTGCATTGTTAGGCCTGTTCCAGGCATTCTTAAATTCGTCAAAAAAACCGTTATTCATTCTAATAAAATCTACCGCTTTTTTTTTGCCAATATTTGATCATAATAAATGCGATTAGCATCCCTCCAAGGTGTGCAAGATGTGCGATGTTGTCTCCAGCAGTTCTACTAAATTCGGAATAAACTTCATAGAGTCCATAAAAAAGGACAAGATATTTTGCTTTTATGGGTATAGGAGGAAACAGTAGAAATAGCTGAGTGTTTGGAAATAGCATGCCAAAAGCCATTAAAATACCGAACACTGCACCAGATGCCCCCACCATGGGAATATTGGAATAGAGATCATAAATTTGCTGGACATATACCTTACTTTGCGTGATCAGGTTGCTGCTGTTTGGATTTTCATAGTAGCGATCTCCAAAATTTGCCAGCTCCTGAACCCCTCTTTGTGACACCCTGTGATTAAGGATAAAAATTTGAAAACTATCTGGATCAGGGTTGTTAATGTAAGCTTCAGTATCTTGTTTTAGTTCATACTTTTCAAAGAAGTCTGCCACACCAAATAGTATTCCGGCACCGATTCCACAAATAAGGTAGAAGGTTAAAAACTTCCTGGGTCCCCAGAATTGTTCCAATAGTGGCCCAAAGACAAAAACGGCAAACATGTTACCCAATAAGTGATAAAATCCCCCATGCACCCACATGTAGGTAACGAACTGGTAGGGTTGAAATTCATCTGCAAACACTACCCGAAGCCCGAACCAATCTGAAAAGGGGAGGGAGAGGAGTGTTTGGATTAATAGTACGACAACGTTGATGATCAGTATGTATTTGACCATCGGAGTAATTCTCATCATTCGTTAAACCAGCTTTTTATTTTGTCTAAACTAACTAAAACATATGTAGGGCGTCCACCTGGAGTGTAATTTGGTTGCTCACAGGCAAATAATTGATCAATTAAATGCTCCGCTTCATCTTCCTGAAGGTTTCTACACTTTATGGTTGCAGCATTTTTTGCTAATGCACGGCAAACATTCTCTTGCCTGCTAATCCCCAGTTGATTCTTATTTTGTTTGAACTGCTCCAATAGCTCCTCGAATACTTCTTTTTCATTACAGCCTGCAAGTTCAGAAGGAACACCTTGAATGACAATCATTTGTTTACCTGATTCTTCTATATCGAAACCGAGCTGCCTAATCTCCTGATGAATTTCCTTAACCAATGCGAGGTCTGTAGGATTCAGTGAGATTTGTTGTGGGAATAAGCTTGATTGGGAAGCGCCTGCCGAGCTGCTAATATTCTTTTGATAACGTTCAAACAGTATCCGTTCCATTGCCGCACGCTGATCGATCAAAGTGAGCCCGTTTTTGACCTGACGGAGCAAATATTTACCATGTAACTTAAATGTTCCACCTTTTATAGGCTGATCGATTTCCACCTCATCCATAGAGCTCTGGAAAGTTCGTAGATTATCATATGACTCATTTCTGATCACTTCTTCTCGGATATCATCTTCTTTTTTGGCATATTCATACAGTGACTCCCAATTTTTAGCGCGGTCACGGTCCAAATTTTTAAACTGACTGTACTGCCTGTCCTGGGCCGATTCAACACCGGTAGGCCGGCTCGTAGAAAAGTGCTCAAAATTTACATCCGTATTGAAGTCCAGAGAAGGAGTAACATTGAAGGATCCTAATGCCTGTCTTACAGCAGATCCTATGATGCCATATAACATTCTGTCATCATCAAATTTAACTTCTGTCTTTGTAGGGTGAACATTTACGTCTATGTGCATAGGATCCATTTCTATAAAAAGGACGTAAAACGGGTAATAATCCTCTTTTAACAATCCTGAATAAGACTGAACTACCGCATGATTCAGATAATTATTCCTGATAAACCGATTGTTGATAAAGAAGAACTGTTCACCACGGGTTTTTTTAGCAAATTCTGGTTTACCAATGTAGCCCCTTACTTTGACATGAGGGGTTTCCTCATCACAAGTGATCAACTGTTGTTGATAATTCTTGCCAAATATTTGAACAATCCGTTTGCTAAGTTTTCCTTGTTCCAGTTGGTAAACTTCCAGGTCATTATTTTCAAACTGCATGCTTACTTCCGGATTGGCAAGTGCCATTCTTTGAAATTCGTCAGTTATATGCTTGATTTCTACTGGATTAGACTTAAGGAAATTTCTTCTGGCAGGTATATTGTAGAAAAGATTTTTTACAGAGATTGAAGTGCCGGGATTCAATGCCATTGGCTCTTGTTTCTTTATTTCGGAGCCTGCTATTGATAGGAATGTTCCAATTTCATCTTCAGCTCTTCTTGTTTTCATCTCTACATGGGCGATCGCAGCAATAGAGGCAAGTGCCTCTCCACGAAACCCCATGGTCTTAATTTTAAAAAGATCATCGGCTTTTCTGATTTTTGAAGTAGCGTGACGTTCAAAACTCATTCTTGCATCTGATAGGCTCATCCCAATCCCATCATCTACAATCTGGATTAATGATTTTCCAGCATCAGTAACCTTAAGTTTGATTAGAGTGGCACCAGCATCG
Organism: Marinoscillum sp.; assembly: GCA_043554545.1. Lineage (GTDB taxonomy): Bacteria > Bacteroidota > Bacteroidia > Cytophagales > Cyclobacteriaceae > UBA7330. The sequence goes on from CP121337.1 coordinate 4,688,134, forward strand.
ATGCTATTTTCCATCATTTCCTTTACGACAGAAGCAGGTCTTTGAACAACTTCTCCTGCTGCAATTTGGTTGGCAATGCTATCCGGTAAGAGATGAATGATATCTTCCATGGGATTCAGTTCCGCTTAAGAATCTTACGGAAGCGGTAATAACCATAAATGGGAACGGACACCCAGAGTACATAAAAGACATCATTCCCATAATAAAACCATCCAACTAATAATCCACCCAATACCGCTGCGATAATTAATTGTAAAAATGAAGCACTTGGTACAGCCGTAGTTTTACGCTCAAAACTGATTCTTCCAGGCATATAATCTGACTTTATACCACTTTCTTCTTCTCTTTTAATTCTTTCGGTACGTTCTTTGATCTCTTCCTTTATAGGATCATAATACCGTGGTTTAATTTGAAATCGTTGACTTTGGGGCAATCTAAATAAGGAAGGAAATCTCATATAAGGCTACTTTTATTACGCACTCAGTGTCTACCAGATAGCATTTGTCATGGTATTTTACTAAGGAATTTTATTACTAAATATAAATCACTAGATTTCAAACAGTGAATATTGTTTATAAATTCAAATTTACTTCAAATAATGCAATGCAGAGGTTGATCTTATATGGAATCAGTTACTTATTGCTATACTCTTCCTTTTCTGTGTCGGCACGAGCTGAAATGGATATGGATAGCCTTATGTTTAACATGCCGCATCTGGAAAAATTGGAATCATTGATATGGGTAGAAATAAGCTCATTGGATGATATCGAAGCCTCTCAAAGTCATGCACACTTTTATTTGGCAGATTCTGTAGATCTAGGCGATGAGCTAAAAGCTTTAAATAATATGACCCTTGCTAAAGCGCTAGATGAGTCGTTGAACCCCTCCTCAACCATGAATCTTCCAGACCTTGCTCATTTGGCAGCAATTAATGAAAAAAAGATACTCAGTGAATATTTTTATCATCTAAGAGCAGTTGGACAGTTCTTGAATTATCAATATCTGATCCTCCCTGAATCGTCTAACCCAAGAAAAAAGGATTTATTGAAAAGTCTGCATGATTTTGATTCAAGCTATTTTATTGAGAAAAAAGTGATTGCCCAGGGTATCCCTACTAAGAAAAAGGAAATCAAATCGCTATTTAACAGCTATGATTTCTGGCTTATAAGTAAAGCGGAATATCCGGAGGTAATGAGAAAAATCGAAAAACTGGATGGAAAAATCTTACTTGGTGAGAAGGATGGATTAGCACGTGCTGCGCTTGATAAAAAGTTTAATTGGAAGTTGTTTAGTCAACCTTTACTCACCCAAAAACAGCAAATAACCATTAAACAAACTGCGGTTGCGTTAATTGAAAAAGAATCATGGTTTCCTCTGGATCAGGATACTGTATGCTTTTTATCTGAAAATCCTTATGGAGCCCTGGGTAATATGCTCAGGAATTATGCCTATGTGATTACAGACCAGGACGAAGCATTAAAAAGTGAGGCGCCTATCATCGCAGACTACGTTCCATTTTTACCGGAATTTTTGACTAACAGGGCGGTCGTCTATATTGGAGAGATTGAAGGTTTTGATCAGGATTTCTTTAACGCGGCATTGATCATTCCAAAAGAGGATGAGGCCTATCAATATCTTCTTCCACAACAAATTTTTGGTTCTTCTCCAGTATCAGGTGCAATTACCAGTCGCTATGAATTATATGATCAGTTTGAAAGTAGGATTTTAAAATCCAGAAAAATACTGTCATTTGCTCCGCCAGAAAGTGTGGGGATAAATCAGGTACACCTGGATGCTATTGAAGACATTATCGATGATGGAATTTTGCAAAAAGCTTTTCCCGGGTGCCAACTTGCTATAGCAGTTAACGGGTCAATAGTCCTTGACCAGACCTTTGGCCATTTGACTTATGATAAACTTATCCCTGTTTATCCATCCACCCTGTTTGATCTGGCTTCCATCACAAAAGTAGCAGGTACCCTTATGATGACCATGAAGCTATTTGACGAAGGAAAATTGAATTTGGATCAATCCATAAGTCATTATTTACCCAAGTATGAAATATCTAATAAGAAGGAAATTTCTATCAAGTCTTTGCTTGCCCACCAGGCAGGCTTATTGCCTTACATTCCTTTTTGGAAGCGGGTGCTATCAGCAGATTTCCTGGATCCATTTTATTATGCTTCAGCAGATGAAGAGCGCTTGGATCAAAGAAGTTATGGGGTTGGGACAGGAAGTTTGTTGAAGGATTCTCTGAGCCAATGGATTCTTACATCGCCTCTTTTAAAATACGATAGTGTGCCGCACTACTCCTATAGCGATATAGGGTTTCTAATCTTACAGGAAGTGCTTGAAACAATTGCTGATCAGTCCATGGATCAGTACCTCAAAAATCAGTTTTTTGAGCCATTGAGTTTAGAAAGAATATCTTATAATCCCAAAAGGGCGGGTGTAGATCTCTTCGAAATTGCCCCCACTGAATATGATAATTATTATCGAAGTGAACAGATATGGGGAGAAGTTCATGACCGTAACGCGGCTATCTTAGATGGTGTGGCGGGTCATGCAGGGCTATTTTCTAACGCAGGAGATATGTTGGTGTTATTTCAAATGATACTTCAGGGGGGTAACTACAATGGCAAGCAGTTTTTTAGTGAACATACTTTATCCGTATTCAATCAGCGTTATTTTCCTGAAAATCGGCGCGGACTGGGCTGGGATAAAAAATCTGAAAGCATAGGAAACACTTCTTCTCTGGCTTCAGATGAGAGTTTTGGCCATACCGGATTTACTGGTACAATGGTTTGGGTAGACCCAGAATATGACCTTGTTTTTGTTTTCTTAACCAATAGAATTCACCCCAGCGTAAATAATCGCAAACTAAACGAACTGGATATCCGTACAAGAATTCAAGATGTTGTTTATGAGGCCATTGTGGCCAAAAAGCAAAAACAAAACTATTTCTTCGATTTTGGGGTTAATCCTTAGCAGTTCTTTAAGATAATTGAGATTATGAAAATTGGTATTGTATGTTATCCTACCTACGGCGGAAGCGGTGTTGTAGCTACGGAATTAGGCAAAGGCCTGGCAAAGAAAGACCACGAAATTCATTTCATTACCTATTCTCAGCCGACCAGGCTAGATTTTTTTAATGAAAAGTTATTCTATCACGAAGTATCCGTAAAGTCATACCCGTTATTTGATTACCCGCCGTATGAACTTGCCCTGGCAAGTAAGATGGTAGATGTAGTTGAGCATGAGAAACTTGACCTGCTACATGTTCATTATGCCATACCGCATGCCTCTGCTGCATATATGGCCAGACAGATTTTGAAAACTAAGGGAATTTCAATCCCCTTTATTACCACACTACACGGTACCGATATTACACTTGTGGGGAAGGATGCTACTTATGCCCCGGTAGTAACTTTTTCTATCAATGAGTCTGATGGAGTAACTGCAGTATCTCAAGATTTGAAGGATGATACATTGGAGTTGTTCGACATTAAGAGAGACATTGAAGTCATTCCAAACTTTATTGATTTAGAAAGATTCAAGAAGCAGAAAAAGGACCATTTCAGAAAAGCTATTTGTCCGGATGATGAGAAACTGTTGGTACATACTTCCAACTTCAGAAAAGTAAAAAGGGTAGATGATGTGATTGAGGTGTTTAATCAGGTGCGTAAAATAGTGCCTGCGAAGTTATTATTGGTAGGTGATGGACCAGAAAGGTTTCATGTGGAGGAACTGGTTAGAGAAAAATGTGCCATGGATTCTGTGCGGTTTCTTGGTAAGTTGGAGGCGGTTGAGGAAGTTCTTTCTGTGTGTGATTTATTTTTAATGACCTCTGAGAAAGAAAGTTTTGGATTGGCAGCACTGGAAGCAATGGCTTGTGAGGTGCCAGTCATTTCAACAAATGCCGGTGGGCTTCCTGAATTGAATGAAAATGGTGTTTCCGGCTTTCTTTGTGAAGTTGGGGATGTAGATGATATGGCCAAAAAAGCCATTCATATTTTGGATAATGAGAACTTGCAGAAGTTTAAGGAGGGAGCACTCAACAGAGCAAAACAGTTTGAAGTGCATAATATTTTGCCGCTTTACGAAAACTACTACGAAAAAATTCTTGTTGCCAATAAAAAGGCCCATGCGCCATTTGCAGATTAATGCCTCTAAGGCTTAACTATTCATTAATAATCACGTAAATTTGCAGCAAAATCTAGGACGATGGAGTTAAAGAATAAACCACACACCAAAGGAACCAGACAACTTTTTAACAACCCTGTATTGGAAAAGTTGACAAGAACGCATATTTCTATTCCACTTATTTTATTTGGATCTATAGCGACTGCTTTGATCGTTTATGGATTGGATAAAGGTTTTATCAATGGAATTAATACGCCCCTGCTTTTTATAGGAGGCTTGTTGACTTTTACCTTAATAGAGTACATCATGCACCGGTTTGTGTTTCATTTATCCCCTAAAACCGAAAAGCAGGAGAAGTTTGCTTATACGGTCCATGGAGTACATCATGACTATCCAAAAGACAAAGATCGTTTGGCCATGCCTCCACTATTGAGTATTCTCTTAAGTACTGCATTCTTTTTCTTTTTCAAATTATTTATGGGCAATTTGGTATTTGCTTTCTTGCCAGGGTTTGTCATTGGCTATGCTTCGTATCTATGGGTGCATTATATGGTACATGCGTTTCAGCCACCAAAGAACTTTTTTAAGGTACTGTGGGTACACCACGGAATACACCATTATAAAGATCCTGAAAATGCCTTTGGCGTTTCCTCACCATTTTGGGATGTGATATTCAGGACTATGCCGAAAAAGCGATAACTCAGTCAGTTTTCTGCTTCTGATTGTCTCTTAATTTTTTGATTTTCTTGGCTCTGCGTTTTGCATGGGACTCAGGCTCCAATAACAGACCATAGGAAAAATCCCTTAAAGAACTTAGGAGATTGATCAACAGAGAGGTTAATATGGGTCTTCTACCAGCCATTCCTATTTGGAAGATATTATAGAATTTAGGGATTATTTAAATTAATTTCAAGTCAGGCAGGCTATGTCTTATGATGGCGGCTTAAAAAAAGATTTTGAAATCTTTCTGCCCTATCTTTAGTTATTAGAAAAAAGCATCTATGATTGGTAATCGATTTACGGAGTTTATTCCAGATAAAGATCCTGAGAAATCCAGCTTTGACAACCTGTTGAAAATTTTTCTTCAGTTGTTGGTGATCACCTCTGGAGATGTCAGTGAAGCACTCAGTTGGCTGACCAATCTGGATCGACAGTATAAAGTTTCGGGAGAAGACTATGGCATTGGTGATTTCATTGATGATCTCAAATCGAAAGGCTATATCACAGATGAAAATGAGAAGGGAGAAATTAAGATCACGTCAAAAAGTGAACAAAAGATCAGGCAGAGTTCTTTAGAAGAAATTTTCGGAAAACTCAAAAAGACTGGCAAAGGGAGTCACGAAACACCTTTTCCAGGTCAAGGTGAAGAACATGGTACAGATCTTAGGAATTTTGAATTTGGAGACTCTCCAGACCAGATAGACTATACTGAAAGTGTCAAGAATGCTCAGATCAATCAGGGGTACGCAGATTTTATGCTAACTGAAAATGATCTGGAAGTAAGGGAAAAAGAGTTTAAGACTCAGACATCAACGGTATTGATGATTGATATTAGCCATTCGATGATTCTTTATGGGGAAGACCGAATCACGCCAGCCAAGAATGTGGCGATGGCGCTTGCAGAATTGATTACTAAGAAATACCCCAAGGATACTTTAGATATCATTGTTTTTGGAAATGATGCCTGGCAGATTGCCATCAAGGACTTGCCATACTTAAGTGTTGGTCCATACCACACCAACACGGTTGCTGGTCTTGAATTGGCAATGGATCTGCTCAGGCGCAGAAAGAATAAAAACAAACAGATATTTATGATCACCGATGGTAAGCCTACCTGTCTGAAAGAGGGGATCAAGTACTACAAGAATAGCTTTGGACTGGATCCAAAAATTCTTAATAAGACCTTAAACCTGGCTGCACAATGCAGAAGAATCAATGTGCCGATTACTACCTTTATGATTGCCTCTGACCCCTATTTAAAGCAATTTGTAAAGGAGTTTACCCAGGTAAATAATGGGAATGCATACTATAGCAGTCTCAAAGGACTCGGGCATTTAATATTTGAAGACTACAAAAAAAACAGAAGGAAAAACCTTTAAATTAATGGACTACAGCAAATTAACGAGTGCTCAAAAACTAAAGATCAAAACGCTTGGGGCCCTAAAAAGCACGGGATATCAAACTGTTTCGATCAAAGAAGAACTCCGGGAAAACCTGATTAAAAAACTACAGAATAAAGAACAGGTATTTGAAGGTATATGGGGTTATGAAGATACGGTAGTACCGGATGTAGAACGAGCTATTTTAGCCAAGCATAACATCAATTTTCTAGGCTTGAGGGGACAAGCTAAAACGCGAATGGCAAGAATGATGATCCTCTTGCTGGATGAGTATATTCCTGCGATTGAGGGTTCAGAGTTAAGGGATGATCCAATGGCGCCACTCTCTACCTATGGTAAGATTCAGATTAAGGAACATGCGGACAATACGCCAATTGTGTGGGTTCATAGAAATGATCGTTATACAGAAAAGTTGGCTACTCCGGATGTTTCCATTGCAGATTTAATTGGTGATGTGGATCCAATCAAGGCGGCAACTCTTAAACTGCCATATTCTGATGAGCGTGTCATTCATTATGGTTTAATCCCAAGATCACATCGGGGAATTTTTGTCATCAATGAATTGCCCGATCTACAGCCAAGGATTCAGGTCGCGCTGTTTAATATTCTACAGGAAGGGGACATTCAAATTCGGGGTTTTACCTTGAGGCTCCCTCTTGATATCCAGTTTGTCTTTACCGCCAACCCGGAAGATTATACAAACAGGGGCAGCATTGTTACCCCGTTGAAAGACAGGATCGATAGCCAGATTATCACCCATTATCCCAAATCAATTGATATTGGGAAAAAGATCACTGCACAGGAGGCCAGAATCTCAAGTAGTCGAAAGATTGAAGTTTTTGATCTAATGAAGGATCTCATTGAGCAGATTGCCTTTGAGGCCCGTGAGAGCGAGTATGTAGACGCTAAAAGTGGTGTCTCTGCAAGGTTGACTATCTCTGCCTATGAGACATTAATGAGTGCTACTGAACGAAGGCTCTTAATAACTGGTGAAAAGGAAACTTTTACCAGGGTGGCGGACTTGATTGGTGTGATTCCATCCATTACGGGTAAGGTAGAACTCGTCTATGAAGGAGAGCAGGAGGGCGCAGGTATTGTAGCGCAGAATCTCGTAGGAAAAGCTATTAGAAAGCAGTTCATCAACTATTTCCCGGACCCGGAAAAGATCAGAAAAGACAAGGAATCTAAGAATCCATACAGCCAAATCACCGATTGGTTTGGAGAAGGAAATATGGTAGATATCCTTTATGATGCGGATTTTAAGGAATATGAAAAGACTTTAAACAGCATTCCGGGATTGCAAGACTTAATTGAGCGATATCACAAGAAGGCGGACAAAACGTTTAGGCTGTTTTTAATGGAATTTGCCCTGCATGGACTCTCAGAATATAGCATGCTAAGTAAGCATGGCCTGGATCGTGGCATGCAGTTTAAGGACCTGCTTAGTAGTATGTTTTCTATGCCAGGTATGCCAGGTGAATCGGAGGAAGATGAGGAGGACAATTATTGATTTAGAAGGCGATAAATGTTGTGGACTTACAAGAAATCAAGAGATTAATCTTTCGGGGAGAAAGTGATCTGGTAGAATTTAAACACAAAGTGAATCATCCTGAAAAAGTGATCAGGGAGGTAGTGGCTTTTGCCAATGCCAAGGGAGGTAACCTGATTATAGGAGTCGATGATGATGGACATATTTCAGGATTGAAACATGCAGATGATGATCATTACTTGCTCAATAAGGCAATAGAGGAGCTTTGCAAACCGGTTATTAAATACACCTCACAAATCATTCCTATTTCTGAAAAGAGATCGATCATACACTATTATATCTTTGAAGGTGAAGAGAAACCATACTATGCTTTCTTACAAAAGAAACACAGGTATGGTAAGGCATTCATGCGTGTGGAAGACCGCAGTGTGCAGGCGAGTCCTGAGATCAGGAAAATCCTCAAATTGACCCAACAGTCCAATGGTGGACATATCGCCTATGGTGATCAGGAGCAGGCCCTTTTTAATTACCTGAAGGATCATGAAGACATTACCATCAATACCTATCGTGAGCTAACTGGCCTTCAGCAAAAGGAAGCGTCTGAATTATTTATCCGACTGGTTCTTGCTAACCTGCTGAAAATTATCCCGAGGGAAAAAGAAGATTTGTTCGTTCCGGTAGCGTAATTTTTTTTAGCCACTGCAGCCTGGAAGAAGTAACCCTGTAGGTTGTTGACTACCATTTTTCTATTTGCCCTGTAGCATTAGCGACTTTGTCGATTGCCATTTATCAGGCGGTCTCAGAAATTGAATAAATTATTCAAAATTATAATGTCTCATCTCATCAATATTTAATTCCAAATTCATAATATTACACTACCCGCTTATTTTTCAGAAATACCAAAAGCCAACAGATGGTAAAGAGCAAAAAGGAGAAGAAAATATTTGTACTGGACACTTCGGTCATACTTTATTCACATGACTCCATTCTCAATTTTCAGGAGCATGATGTAGGTATTCCAATTACAGTATTGGAGGAGCTTGATTCCTTTAAGAAGGGGAATGACACCAAAAACTTTGAAGCGCGCGAATTTACACGCTTGATTGACTCATTGGCAATGGGTCACATGCTTCAGGATTGGATTCTGTTGAATGGTAAGAATAAGGGCAGTTTCAAGGTGTTGATGGAATCTGATAGTACGGTAGATGCCAGAAAGATTTTTGGGGATAATAAAAATGATCATCGAATTCTTAATGCTGCTCTTGCCTTAAAACAGGTGGAAAAAGATAAGAAGGTCATTCTTGTAAGTAAAGACATCAACCTGCGCCTCAAGGCAAAATCCTTGGATTTATTGGCGGAGGATTATGAAACAGGAAAGATCAAAAATGTCAACACACTTCATACCGGGAAAGTAGAGTTGGATGATGTGGCCTCAGCAGATATTGATATGCTCTTCAAAAAAGGAACAATTCCAACAAGCAAAGTCCTAAAGAAGACCAAGCCGATCTCCAACATGTTTTATATTCTCAAGAGCGAGAAGAATTCAGTTCTGGCTTACTATAATCCGATCACAGATGAAATCAACAAAGTTGAAAAGACACCTGTATATGGGATCAAGCCTAAGAATGCAGAACAAACCTTTGCTATCAATGCCATGCTCAATCCAGAGATTCGACTGGTAAGCATTACCGGCGTTGCTGGTACGGGTAAAACGCTCCTTGCTTTGGCTTCTGCGCTAGAGCAAAGAAGAAAATATAAGCAGATTTATCTGGCCAGGCCTATCGTGCCCTTGAGTAATAAAGACATTGGTTATCTGCCTGGAGACATTAAATCCAAGCTAAACCCTTATATGGAGCCGCTGTGGGATAACCTGAAATTTGTTCAAAATCAGTTCAAAGAAGGAGATAAGGAATTCAAGCATATCACTGATATGGTAAATCAAGAGAAATTGATGATCTCTCCTTTGGCCTATATCCGGGGAAGAAGTTTATCCAACATCTTTTTTATTGTGGATGAGGCACAGAATCTCACTCCTCATGAGATCAAGACCATTATTACTCGTGCGGGAGAGAATACTAAGATTATATTCACCGGGGATATCTATCAGATTGATACACCTTACCTGGACTCACAAAGTAATGGCTTGTCATACTTGATTGATCGAATTCAGAATCATCCGATGTACGCGCATGTGACTTTGGAGAAAGGTGAACGATCAGAGTTGGCTAACCTCGCTAATGAACTTTTGTAGTCCTTATTAATTGTTTTACTGTCTTTTATTCGTGGATCAGGATGAATTTGTAAGGTCCGTGGATTAGATAGTTTCCTTCTCAGCCTTTTTCTTTTCATACTTTTTTGGAGCATAAAGAAAACCAAAGGCTTCAGCCCCTTCTTTCGTATGAACTTCATGATGGATATAGTGTGCCCTCATGATTCTCTTCATGTATTTACTTTTGGCGGTAAATGGAATCTTAATTCTGCGGTGGACAATTACATCATGGAAAACAAAATAGAAAATTCCATACCCCAGAATTCCAAAACCGATAAATCTCAGCCAGTATACTTCTGGTAAATTATATCCGATCATGATTAATGCTATAGACGGAATACTGAATACGAGGGCGAAAAGATCATTTCTCTCTAATGGATGCTGATGCACTTTATGGTGTGAGCGATGCCATCTCCACATAAAGCCATGCATGATATACTTATGGGTAAACCAGGCGACACCTTCCATGAAAGCGAATGTGCCAACAATCAATAATATTTTTATAATCAAATGCATTTTAATAGGTATCCAACTCCGCTTTGACTTCTTCCATCAACCACATAGGTGTGGAAGTTGCACCACAAATTCCGACAGAATCACCTTTGGTAAACCACTCAGACTTCAATTCAGTTTTATTGGAGACAAAGTGAGAGTTGGCATTGTTTTCTTTGCAAATATTATAAAGAACTTTGCCATTGGACGATTTAGTTCCAGAAACGAATACAATTTTATCAAAATCTCTGGCAAAATTTCTGAGCTCTCTGTCTCTGTTAGAAACTTGTCTGCAAATGGTATCATTTGCTGTAACCTCAATTCCATTGTCAATGAGGTGTTGCTTTATCGCGTAAAAGCTATCAGTACTTTTGGTTGTTTGACTGTACAATGTCAATTTCTTAGGGAGCTCTTCCATATTAAGCTCCTTAATATCCTGGAAAACAACTGCGTTGTTGTTTGTTTGCCCCATTAACCCAATTACTTCGGCATGTCCATGCTTGCCATAGATGTAGATATGCTCATCCTTATCGTATGAATTTTTAATCCGGTTTTGGAGCTTTAATACTACCGGGCATGAAGCATCCACTAAAGTTAAATTGTTATTTATCGCAAGTTCATAGGTGCTCGGTGGCTCTCCATGAGCTCTAATCAAAACCCGTTCATCTCTGATGTGCGGAAGATCCTCGTGGCTAATAATTTTAAGTCCTTTAGCCTCCAGTCTTTTTACTTCTTCATCATTGTGAACAATATCTCCCAGGCAGTATAAATGACCATAGGTTTGCAGAATTTCTTCTGCAATCTCTATTGCATAAACTACGCCAAAGCAAAAGCCTGAATGTTGATCGATATTTGTTCTTAGATTTAACACGCCTTTAAGTTGTTACCATAACTGAATGTGCCTCTAAAGGTTTGAATAAAGCCCTGTTTTTTTGCCTGAAAATGGTGATGTAGTAGCCATATAACTTTATCAGCCAATTGCATTTAACTTATTAAGCAGCAGCGTTTTGGTCAATAGCAAAAGCTTCATAAAATCCGGAACACGAATTCGCTCCTGAAGAATCCTTTTCGAGGGAGTCTGTTGAATTTTTCGAAATAACTTTCTATAGTAGACATACGCAAGGTAAACCCCACCCCTCGCACCTTGAGGTAAATTTCTAATTCCTTCTAACGCGGCATCGAAATCAGCATGGATATCTGCTTCTATTTCAGCTTTATCATGTTGTGTAAAAGCATTGAAGTCAACCTTGGGGAAATACACTCTGCCTCGTTCATCGTAGTCACTCTTGATATCTCGGAGAAAATTAACTTTCTGAAACGCAGCTCCTAGGCTTCTTGCAGGTTCCTTCAGTTCGTTATATTGCTTTTTATCGCCCTGACAAAATACGTGTAAACACATGAGACCAATAACTTCTGCAGAACCGTAAATGTATTCCTCATATTGATCTATTGAATACGTTTCTTTTGTTAAGTCCATCTCCATACTTTTCAGAAATGCCTCGATGAGTTCATGTTCAATGGTGTATTTATTTACTACCCACTGAAAAGAATGCAATACCGGATTAAGGCTTATTTTTTCTTTGATTGCCTGGTAGGTATCAGATTTGAATTCAGCTAATAATTTCTCTTTGTCATGATCATGAAATGTATCTACAATTTCATCGGCATACCTAACAAAGCCATATATCGCATAAATCGGTAATCTTAAGTCTTTATGCAGGGTTTTGATTCCCAGGGTGAAAGATGTGCTATAGCTTTGAGTTATTAATTTGCTGCAGCCAAGTGTTGTAGTTGTGAATAGATCATTCATTGAACTAAAATTACATAAATTCTTTGGCTATTTCTCTGGCAACTACCTCACCTGAAATTATCGCTGGAGGGACACCAGGTCCTGGAACAGTTAGCTGTCCTGTATGAAATAGGTTTTTTACTTTTTTGTTTTTGAGTGAAGGCCTGAGAATAGCAGTTTGTAATAGGGTGTTTGCCAGACCGTAAGCGTTGCCCTTGAAAGAATGGTAATCATTGATAAAGTCCTGATGCGCAAAACTTCTTTTAAAAACAATGTGACTGCTGATATCTACCCCAGTAAATTCCGCGAGTTTTTGAACAATCATCTTAAAATATTTTTCACGAATCTCTTCATTGTCCTCCAGATCCGGAGCAACAGGAATCAACACAACGAGATTTTCTCCACCCTTAGGGGCAACAGTAGTATCTGTTTTGGAAGTTACAGATGCATACAACAGTGGCTTTTCAGGCCACTTTGGGTCGGTATATATTTCAGATGCATGCTTTTTGAAGTCTTCGTCAAAAAACAACACATGGTGCTTCATCTCGGGTAGTTTGGTATCAAGCCCAATATAGAAAAGTAAGGAGGAGGGAGCCATGGTTCTGGTGTCCCAGTATTTTTCTGAATAGCTACGAAAAGATTCCGGAAGCAAATGTTGATCTATGTGATGGTAATCAGCTCCTGCTACAACAATATCTACCTCATGTTCTGATTTTGGAGTTATAAGTTTCTCAATGGTCTTACCCTTGATGAAAACTTCTTCTACAGGTTCATCATAGAAGAACTTAACACCCAATTCTAAGGCCAGGCTTTCCATTGCTTTTACGACTTCATACATACCTTTTTCAGGATACCAGGTTCCTAACTTAATATCTGCATAATTCATCAAGCTGTAGAGCGCCGGTGTAGACTCTGCAGTAGACCCAAGAAAAAGTACAGGGAATTCCATCAGCTGAATTAATTTTTCATTTTTGAAAAACTTCCTAATGTGTGTACTCATGGATGTAAAGACATCCATTTTAAATAACCCCAGAAGTAACGCTGGGTCAATGAATTCAGTTAAGGATCTGGAAGGTTTGTAAACCAGGTTGTTAATCCCTACCTCATATTTATATTCAGCTTGCTTGAGGAAGATTTTTAACTTTTCTGAGCTACCTGGTTCAATAGACTCGAAAAGCTGATACATCTGCTGAATATCAGCCGGTATATCAACATAATTATCTTTGAATTTAACTCTGTAGGAGGGATCGAGCCTTAGAAGCGTATAATAGTCAGAGGTGGTTTTCCCGAATTGAGAGAAAAAATGCTCAAACACATTGGGCATCCAATACCAGGAAGGGCCCATATCAAATGTAAAGCCAGACGCTTTCAGCTGCCTGGCACGTCCACCAGGCAAGCTATTCTTCTCCAGTACGCTTACCTCATAACCTAGTTTTGCGAGGTGGCATGCAGCCGAAAGGCTGGAAAAACCAGATCCAATTATCCCAACCTTTTTAGCCATGACTTAAAATTAGTTTTTCTCGTAAACTTTTAGCTTGTTTTTCAACTCTTTACGAGCAATGTGGATTCTGTTTTTGACTGTTCCAATTGGAATATTGAATCTTTCAGCGATCTCTTGATATTTGAAGCCTCGGAAATGCATCATGAAGGGATCTTTATATGTATCCTGCAGATTCTCGATAGCCCAATTAATATCTTTAAGTGAAAAGTTCGCGTAAGCTCCATTTTCTATTAGGGAGTCACTTGAATTTATATAATGTAAATTTTCAGTTGTATCGATGAAGGTGTTTCTTCTCACCATCCTTTGGTAGTTGGTGATGAAAGTGTTTTTCATGATCGTATACATCCAGGCTTTCAGATTAGTGCCTTTAGCAAATTTCTCTCTGTTGGTATAAGCTTTAAGGAAAGTTTCCTGAATTAAATCATTAGCATCTTCGGAGTCTCGGGTGAGTTTGAGAGCGAAAGGTTTCAATGATCCTGAAATCTCATTTACGTTTGAACTAAATTCTACTGCCGTCATTCTTTCTGTTGGTTTTTGATGAAAAAAAGGTATCAAAAAGTAAAAATGTTTAACATTTTAATTAAAAAAGTAAACAAAAGAGTTCACGTGATATGAGGTAAAAGGTTTCATTATATCCAAAAAATAATATAAATCGGCCTTTAACTCGCTTAAAGATAGATTTATTTTGTTTAAAGAAATATTAAAATAAGTTAATCAAAAGGGATGGCGTGTTATTTCTGGATCTCGTCCATCAACTCGATTAGTTGCTCAATCCTGGCAATAATGGCAACATTATCTGGGGTTTGAATGTCCTGTCCAACTACCTGATAGCCTGTTAATAATATTTCTGTTTCGGAAAATTCGCTGGAAATAAGATCGACATACTCCTGAATCTTTCCCGGGCCGGGTGTTGTAGTAATTATTGAAAAGAGAAAGTCAGGCTTATGAATGCTAATGATTTGTCGCAGGTCTTTCATGGGTAATGACTGGCCCAGATAATACGTCGACCCGCCTCTGGACTTGATGACATAATCCGCAAAAAGCAATCCGATTTCATGCATTTCCCCATCTGGGAGGAATAGCACGAATTTCTTTCCTTTATCATCCTGGTTGGGATATTGTCCATCAATGGCTACAATTAATTTTTGCCTTACCAGATTGGAAATGAAATGTTCTTGAGCAGGATTAACTGCCCCTGTTTGCCAAAGCACGCCTATCTTAGTTAGGAAAGGATAGATTACATTTAGCATGCATTTCTCAAATCCCAATTTTAAAATGCATGAAGATATAATTTTTTCAAAACGTTTTTCATCCATGTCTACCATGGCAATGGTCAAGGCATGGATCTGCTCGGGAAATTTTAAATCTTTCTCAGTTAGATGCATGACTTCTCGTTGCATCTCCTGATCGTTCATTTTGGAGATTCTTGAAATCTTGAATCCGTTTTCTTTCAGAAGGGCGACATTAAGTAGATGCTTTAGGTCAGTTTCATCATAGAACCGGATATTTGTATCCGTTCTTTTAGGTTTAATGAGTTCATACCGCTGCTCCCATATCCTTATTGTATGCGCCTTTATCCCTGAGAGGTGCTCAAGGTCTTTGATGGAAAAAGAGGACATTGAAGGCATCTTGAATCTTTAAAATTGTCAAAATAATGTATGGTTAACTTCTCTTGAACTCTAAATGTTTTACCTCAATTCTTCTTTTTAGGAAAAACTAAATTGGAGATACCGATTTTTTAAGTAGTAGTTTAAAATAATAATTGAGTTTAAATCTCTTTAATTAATTCAGATTATTCCACAATTAAATTTGTATTTTGTGGCTTTAAATTAGAGTAATGCAAATTAAAGAACCCAAAAAAGAATTTGATGTCATCATCGTTGGATCAGGTGCTGGTGGCGGTATGGCTACAAAAATACTAGCGGAAGCTGGATTGAAAATAGCCCTTGTAGAATCTGGACCCTATTTCGATCCCAGAGATCCTAAACAAATGACGCAGCTGAAATGGCCCTATGAATCGCCGAGAAGAGGCGCTTCTACTACCAGGGCATTTGGTGATTTTGATGCTGCGTATGGAGGCTGGGAAATTGATGGTGAGCCCTACACAAATACTGAAAATAGCAATTTTGATTGGTTTAGAGCTCATATGTTGGGAGGCAGAACCAACCATTGGGGACGTATCTCCTTGAGGTTTGGTCCCAATGATTTCAAAAGGAAAGACATTGATGGGTTGGGTGATAACTGGCCTATTGGTTATGATGATGTAAAGCCTTATTACGATAAGGTAGATAAACTGATTGGGATCTTTGGAACCAGGGAAGGAATTTATAATGAACCAGATGGTTTTTTTCTTCCACCACCAAAACCAAGATTACATGAGTTATATTATAAGAAGGGAGCTGAAAAGTTAGGCATCCCAGTTATTCCGGCTCGTAAGTCTATGGTCACAAAACGGATCAATGATGAAAGAGGAGTCTGTTTTTATTGTGGTCAGTGTGGAAGATCTTGTAGTGTATATGCTGATTTTTCAGCAGGCAGCTGTTTGGTATTTCCTGCGATGAAGTCGGGTGGTCAGGTTCAGTTATTTGTCAACTCGATGGTTAGAGAGGTTACTACCAACAAGCAGGGAGAGGCCAATGGGGTGATTTATATCAACAAAGAAGATAAAAAGGAGTACCAATTAAATGCGAAGATTGTGGTACTTGCAGCGTCAGCATGCAGTAGCGCAAGAATTCTTCTCAACTCAAAGAGCACCGTTCACCCTAATGGATTAGGAAACAATAGCGGAATAGTAGGTAAATATTTACATGATTCAACAGGTGCGAGCAGAAGTGCATTTATACCAGAATTAGTTGATCGAGATATTTATAATGAGGATGGCGTGTCAGGGATGCAAGTATATACTCCCTGGTGGCTAGATAACAAAAAGCTGGACTTTCCGCGAGGCTATCATATCGAACTTGGTGGAGGCTTGGGAATGCCCTCATATGGTTTTGGTTTCGGTATCACAGAACTTAACAAATATATCGGAGGGACCGTAGGGGGATACGGAAATAAACTTCGGGATGATGTGCGGAGGTTTTATGGAAGTACCGTAGGGTTAGCGGGTAGAGGTGAATGTATTGCAGTGGAATCTAATTATTGTGAAATAGATCCCAATGTAGTTGATGAGTATGGAATACCGGTTTTAAGGTTTAATTATCAATGGTCCGACCATGAACGTAATCAGGCCAAACATATGCACGATACCTTCCAGGATATTCTTGAAGAAATGGGAGGAGTTGTACTGGGTGAAAAACCAGGCAAGGAAGATGATTATGGCCTCGCAAATCCGGGAAGAATAATCCATGAAGTTGGTACTACCAGAATGGGAAATGACCCAAAAAATTCTGTTGTGAACAAATTTGAGCAGTTACACGATGCAAAAAATGTTTTTGTAGTAGACGGAGGCCCATTTGTTTCTCAGGCAGATAAAAATCCAACATGGACCATCCTTGCGTTAGCGTGGAGGACTTCGGACTACATCATTGATGAACTTAAAAAACAAAATATCTAATGGATCGAAGAGACACACTTAAATCGCTGTTAATCACCTCATTTGCCGGCGGACTTGTTCTTAATTCATGTGATGATAAGGCAATAGTTGAAAGTGAAAAAGTTATTCCAAAAGGAGCCGGATACGGTCGAACACCCGAGGAAGCGAAAAGAGATCAGCTGTTAAAAGATCAGGTTTTCTTTTCGGAGCATGAGTTAACAACCATTTCGGTTTTATGTGACATTATCCTTCCTGCTGCTGATAATAAAAGTGCTGCTTCTGATGCAGATGTAGCTGAATTCGTAGGCTTTATCGTAAAGGATATGCCAAGGTATCAGACTCCACTTAGAGGAGGATTGATGTGGTTGGACAACCTGAGTAATAAGGAGTTTAACAAGGAATTTGTTTCCTGTACGACCGATCAGCAAATTTCAATCGTGGATCGAATTGCGTACCCTGATAATTTTGAACCAGACATGGAACCTGGTGTAAGGTTTTTCTCACGAATGCGGGATCTTACGCTTACTGGATACTATACCTCCAGAATTGGAATTGAAGAATTGGGATATAAAGGAAACACCCCCAATGTATGGGACGGTGTGCCTGATGATGTCTTGAAAAAGCATGGCATGGAATACCCGGCAGATTGGCTCCCTAAATTTGTGGATCAGTCCAAGCGTGATATAAAAGCCGAATGGGATGAGGATGGAAATCTGATTACCTGAGATTGCCAATATCAATTGACCTTACTCGAAGAGAAGGAATACTCAAATGGATAAAAAATAGGAGCATGGTTGCCCTATCTGGTCAGCCATGCTCCCAATTAATATTTGGATTTTATTTATCCAAATAGTTTGATTATTTCTTCATTTCTCCATTCACCAATCTCCATATACCCAATGGGTTGCTATCTTTCAATGCATCAGGAAGCATGTCCTGTGGCATATCCTGGTAGCAGATTGGTCTTAAAAATCTTTTGATGGCTGTTGTACCCACCGAAGAGGTTCTGGAGTCAGTGGTCGCAGGATATGGACCTCCGTGATGCATAGAATGACAAACTTCTACGCCCGTAGGATACCCATTAAAAATGATCCTCCCCACTTTATTTTCAAGAATATCAATTAAGTCGGCATATTCTTTAAGGTCCTCATCGGTGCCAATAATCGTTGCTGTCAGGTGACCTTCCAGATTACGAGCCAACTCGAGAATCTCTTCTTTTTTTGCTACATCTACAACAAGCGTCGATGGTCCAAATACCTCTTCTTCCAGTGCGCTATTCTTACTGAATGTCTCATAGTCAACCAGGTAAGCCTGGCCATCCACACCAGAACTGTTTTTAACACCAGTTAATTTTTTGATCCCATTGGAAGAAAATTTTTCGACCCCTTTGGTAAAGGCCCCTTTGATACCTTCGGTAAGCATGGTGCCTTCATATCCATTTAGGGCTTCGGTCATTGTGGCAATCAGTTCTTCAGAACGATCAGATTTAGGGAGTATCGTTAGCCCTGGATTGGTACAGAATTGTCCTACTCCCAGGGTTACCGATCCTGCAAGTTCTTTTCCTATCTCTGATCCTCTTGTTTTCTGGGCATCTGGTAAAATAAAAACCGGGTTGCTACTTCCCATTTCTGCGTATACCGGAATCGGCTCATCTCTTTGATTGGCCAGATCAAACAGGGCTTTACCTCCCCTAAAGGATCCGGTAAAGCCGATGGCTTTGATAGCCGGGTGCTTCACAAGTGCACCTCCTACTTCAATAGAAGATCCAATGATCATCGAAAATACGCCTTCTGGCATTCCTGTCTTTTGCCCGGCTTTGACGATCGCTTCAGCAACTAACTCTGATGTTCCGGGGTGGGCAGGATGACCTTTAAAAACAACCGGACATCCAGCGGCTAATGCTGATGCCGTATCTCCACCGGCTACCGAAAAAGCGAGGGGAAAATTACTGGCCCCAAAAACACCTACAGGCCCTAGTGGTACTTTCATTTGTCTTACATCAGGTTTTGGCAAGGGTTGCCTGTCAGGCATTGCGGTATCAATACGCCCTTCTACATACCAACCATCCCGAACGAAGCTGGCAAATAATTTCATTTGGTTTACCGTCCTTCCACGTTCACCGGTAAGTCGGGCAATGGGAAGAGCGGTCTCTTTAGCACCTCTTTCCAACAGATCATCGCCAATAGCCATGATTTCGTCTCCAATTGCTTCCAGAAATTTTGCGCGCTGTTCACTTGTGGTTTTTCGATAAGCGTAAAATGCTTTTTCGGCCAGCTTGATAGCCTCCTCAATTTCTTCTTGTGTTGACTCGATGAAAGTCCCATCAAGATTTTGATTCGTAGTTGGATCAATGCCAAAGAAAGACTTAGACCCTTTTCCAGATTTTTTTAGACCGATAATACTATGTCCAGATATATTCATATTGTTAGCTGTGTTTTTCTTATTTAGGTTTTTTTGTAATAAAATTTGTGAGTGTACCTATACCATCGATGGTGATATTTACCTGATCCTTTTTTTGCAAGGTAAACTCATTTGGTGGAACAATGCCTGTCCCGGTCATCAGGAAACAACCATTAGGAAAATCGCATTCCCGGTATAGAAAATCGACTAATTCCTTGTGCTTTCGCTTCATCTGATCAATTCCAATTTCTTCCTCAAATGCCACCTTATTATCTCTGATAATTTGCAGTTTGATCTTTGTATTTGAATCAATACGCTGTTCAGGAACAAATAAGCAGGGCCCCAGTCCAGCACATTTTTCGTAGACTTTTGCCTGAGGAAGATATAGTGGATTTTCTCCTTCGATACTTCTGGAACTCATGTCGTTCCCTATGGTGTATCCTTGTATCTCTCCTTTGGTGTTAACAAATAATGTTAATTCTGGTTCAGGAACATCCCATTTAGAATCATTTCTGATATAAACTTCATCTAAATGACCACTCGTACGTGCCAGGGTGGCTTTGAAAAATAGTTCTGGTCTTTCTGCTTCATAGACGCGGTCATAGACATCACCCCCATCCTGGGACTCTTCCATCCTGGCTGATCTACTCCTGTAGTATGTAACTCCGGATGCCCAGATTTCCTGACTTTGAAGTGGTGGTAAGAGTTTTTCTGAGGCAATCGTTACTTCGACTGCATCTTTTCCCTCTACTAACGATTCCAGGTATTTATATAATTGACTTCTATTGATCAACTCATCCCAGGATAATTCCTTTTCCAGATAAAAGCGATCCTGATGCTCAATTAAAGACCCATTTTTTGTTTTATAAATTTTCATTGTTGGTTTAGGTTGACTTCAAATTTAATACTTCAATATCTTTGAACCAGCGAATCGATCAGATTAACAGAAGATTAGGATAAATGATACTTTATAATGTGACTGTGACTATTGATCCTCAGATAGAATCTGAATGGATTAATTGGATGAAAGAAACTCATATCCCTGATATGATGAAAACCGGATGTTTTGAGGGCCATAAATTTTTGAAGTTGATGACAGATCGACCAGATGTAGATGGGAATACCTATGCCGTTCAATATTTTGCCACCGATACCAGTAAAATTGATTTGTACTTGGCCAATCATGCCCCAACGCTCAGGAAGATGCATGCAGACCTTTTTGGTAGTAAGTCGGCAGCTTTCAGAACGCTGCTAGAGGAGGTTTAAAAGTTGATGGTGCAGTTGGTCCATTCTTGATCAAACAGGGCATCATACTTTTTGTAGAAATTGATCGCGGGCTCATTCCAATCAAGCACCTGCCACATCATACCGGAACAATTTTCTTTCCTTGCAATATCTAGGGTTTTTTCAAATAGTTTTTTTCCTGTTCCCAATCCTCTTTGACTTTCAGTTACTATCAGATCTTCGAGCCAGAGTCTTTTGCCTTTCCAGGTAGAGTATCTGTAATAATAAAGAGAGAGCCCTACAATTTTTTTATGATTCTCAGCTACAATGAATCCATAGATTGATTGATCGCCAAAACCATCATTCTCCATCCTTTCCACCGTATTGGATACTTCGTGTTCAGCCTTCTCGTAAATTGCTAGTTCTCTGATCAGCTCCAAAACTTCGGGTAAATCTTCTTTTTTGCCTTGTCTGATTTCTATCATTACACAAAGTTAAAAAAGTATTAGAACCCTTTATTTTCTGGTAATGGTCTTAAATCCTGTGTAGGGATGAAGTACCTCTGGTAAGTGGATCCCTTCTTCGGTTTGATTATTTTCAAGTAGTGCAGCGACTATTCTTGGCAGTGCCAGCGCACTACCATTAAGTGTATGGGCCAAGGTCTTTTTATTGTCTTCACCTTTAATTCTAAGTTTCAATCTATTGGCCTGATAAGTTTCAAAATTGGAGACAGAGCTAACCTCTAGCCACTTTTTCTGAGCGGCAGAATACACTTCAAAATCGTAGGTCAATGCAGATGTAAAACCCATGTCGCCTCCACAAAGCTTCAGGATTCGATAGGGTAGTTCAAGTCCTTTGATGAGTTGTTCTACGTGAGATACCATTCCCTGAAGTGTTTCGTAAGAATTTTCTGGGTTCGTGATCTGCACAATTTCTACCTTGTCAAACTGGTGAAGCCGGTTTAGGCCTCTGACATGAGAACCCCAGGATCCCGCTTCACGTCTGAAGCAGGGGGTGTAACCAACATTTTTTATGGGAAGTTTGTCCTGATTCACAATTTCATCGCGGTAAACATTGGTGATGGGGATTTCTGCTGTCGGGATCATGTATAGGTTACTTTCAATCACCTGATACATTTGGCCTTCCTTATCTGGCAGTTGTCCGGTACCAAGCCCTGAAGCTTCATTAATCAGTATAGGCGGTTGTACTTCCTCGTAGCCCGCTTTCATTGCTTCATCAAGAAAATAATTAATCAGTGCTCTATTCAACCTTGCCCCCTGACCCTTATAGAAAGGAAATCCTGCACCTGTTACCTTATTACCTAGTTCAAAGTCAATAATGTCATAGGTCTCAATGAGATCCCAGTGTGGTTTTGCTGATGATGGAAGATCGGGAATGTTTTTGTCTGAAAGCAGGACGACTTCATTGTCCTCAGCACTTTTGCCTTTAGGGACGGAATGATGAGGTATGTTAGGTACATTATGCAGTTTACTGGTTAGTTTGCTTTCAATTTCAGTAAGGGTTGTTCCCAGTGTTTTCGATTGACTTTTGAGCGTGGCAGTCTCAGACTTGGCCTGGTTGGCCTCCTCTTTTTTTCCTTCTTGCATCAACTTACCAATTTGCTTTGCGATAAGATTAGCATTTGCTAAAACCTCATCAAGCTGCTGTTGGGTACTCCTTCGCTCATCATCGATTTGGATGATCTCTTGTAATAATTCCTCAGAATGGGGTATCCCACGTTTTTCCAGACCTATAATGTAATCCTTAAAATGATCCCTAATGGCAGAAACTTGTAACATTTAGTGCTTATTTGAAAGGTGCAAATTAAGGCGGTTCATTGTTAAAACTGAAATAGACTCCTTTTTTACTTAAAGATTATTTTTAATGAATCCTTTGCTTAATATTAACCGTTAACATATTATTGTAATGCAATTCAAGTGAGTTACTATCACTAGTATTCCTTTTTCGACTACAAAGACGAAGAATTCCAATAAATACGTAACATTCGATTACCATAATTTTCAAGTATAATTTATGTACACTTTAGATGATTTAAGTGTGAGGCTACTCTCAGAACTTCGAGATATTGCCGATGGTCTAGGGATTAAAAATGCAAAGAAAACTGCGAAGAACGACCTTATCTACGAAATTCTTGATAAACAGGCAACCATGCCGGATGAAGAAATCAAGAAAATAGTAAAAGACGATTCAAAGGAAACTAAGCCTAAAACCCAAAAGGCCCCACCCAAAAAGAAAGAAAAACCAGTTGACGATAAGAAACCTGGGGACAAAGACAAGCCAGAGGACTTATTGAAGTCATTGGATATTGAGATTGAATCAGATAAAAATTCTGATAAGGATAAAAATCCTGACGAAGAAGAGCATACAAAGAAGCCTAACAAGCCTAACAAGCCTTCGAATAAAGATAACAATGACGGAAAGCCAGATGATTCTGGGGATAAAAGCAGACCCAAAAAGGGCCCTCGTGAAAACAGAAATGATAAAGGGGGTAATGATGGTGGAGATAATAAAAAAGATGATAAGTCCGACTTTAGGTCAAGAAAAGCTCAATTCAA
The DNA here is from genome assembly GCA_043554545.1 of Marinoscillum sp. Classification (GTDB taxonomy): domain Bacteria; phylum Bacteroidota; class Bacteroidia; order Cytophagales; family Cyclobacteriaceae; genus UBA7330. The sequence continues at coordinate 4,711,672 of CP121337.1, forward strand.
TGAAGAAATCAAAGAATTTGATGGAGCCATTGAAAACGAAGGTGTTTTGGAGATCATGCAGGATGGTTATGGATTCTTGAGGTCAAGTGATTATCACTACCTGGCGAGCCCTGATGATATTTATGTTTCTCCGTCCCAAATAAAACTTTTTGGACTTAGAACAGGGGACACGGTAAAAGGTCAGATCAGACCGCCAAAAGATGGCGAAAAATATTTTGCACTGCTTAGAGTAGAATCAGTAAACGGTAAGACTACTGAAGAAATACGAGACAGGATTGCATTTGAATACCTTACGCCTCTTTTTCCGGAAGAAAAGCTTAACCTCACCACAAAGGCTGATAACTATTCTACACGGATTGTAGACATGTTTGCTCCAATAGGTAAAGGACAAAGGGGAATGATCGTTGCGCAACCTAAAACAGGTAAGACGGTCTTGCTCAAAAACATTGCAAATGCCATTGCAGAGAATCATCCTGAAGTCTATTTGATGATCCTCTTGATTGATGAACGTCCTGAAGAAGTAACAGACATGGCACGATCAGTAAGGGCTGAGGTGGTTGCCTCTACTTTTGACGAGCAGGCTGAAAAGCACGTGAAGGTTGCGAATATTGTGCTGGAAAAAGCCAAGAGAATGGTAGAGTGTGGTCACGATGTTGTGATTTTACTTGATTCTATCACCAGATTGGCCAGGGCTCACAACACTGTGGTGCCTTCATCAGGTAAGATATTGTCCGGAGGTGTAGATGCTAATGCGTTACATAAGCCGAAACGATTTTTTGGTGCGGCTAGAAATGTAGAAAATGGCGGATCACTTACCATTATTGCTACGGCATTGATTGAAACCGGATCTAAAATGGATGAAGTCATCTTTGAAGAGTTTAAAGGAACTGGTAATATGGAATTGCAGCTTGATAGAAAACTATCCAACAAGCGTGTATATCCTGCTATTGATGTGCCTGCCTCTGGAACCAGAAGAGAAGATCTACTTATGGACAAAGATCAGCTTAAGCGGGTTTGGATACTCAGGAAGTTTATGTCTGACATGAACAGCAATGAGGCCATGGAATTCCTGTTAACCAAGATGAAGGGAACCATTAACAATGAAGAGTTCCTGATTTCCATGAATGGATAAGATCTATTATTAAAATACTTTATAAAAGAAACCGGGTACAGCTCGGTTTTTTTTGTGACTTGTCAATAAGCACAATCATCTGTGAAGGATCCGCTCAGGAGCTAATACTATGAAGCAAGCACCAGAGAGAACTCAAAGACCTTAAAATTTGAAGGTTTAGATAAGCTTCAAACACTCCTTTAGGCTATCCCGCCAATGAGGGATGGAAAGTTTAAAACTTTCTCTTATTTTCTGTTTGTTCATTACACTGTAATGTGGTCTTTTGGCTGGAGTAAGGTAGGCTGCGGTCAGTATGGGCTTTACAGGTATCGAAACCCCTTTATATTCAAAAATGGCCTTTGTGAAGTCATACCAGGAGGCTATGCCCTCATTGCTGTAGTGATAGGTACCAAATTGCGCTTGCTTGCCTGCGACAATTGTTAAGATGGTATCTGCAAGATCTCTGGCATAAGTTGGAGTTCCTATCTGGTCAAAGATGATACCTAACTCTGGTTTAGTCTCGGCCAGGCGAAGCATGGTTTTCACGAAATTGTTACCAAAGCTGCTGTACAGCCAGGATGTTCTTATCACATAGTACTTATCAGAAACTTTGGCAATGGCCTTTTCACCCTTGAGCTTACTGGTGCCATAATAGCAAACTGGGTCCGTAGGCTGATCTTCGGTAATTGGTTGATAGGCTTTCCCGTTAAAAACAAAATCTGTAGATATATGAAAAAGAATGGCGTCATGATTTTTACAAGCTTTTGCAAGATGAACAGCTCCTATGACATTGATTGCGTCGCATAGCTCTTTATCAGACTCAGCTTTATCTACTGCAGTGTAGGCTGCGCAATTGATACAATAAGTTGGCTTTACCTGCTCAAAATAGGTATTGATCTGCTCGGAGTCCGTGATATCCAGCTCATCCACATCGACAAAGAAAAATTTTGCATTTTTAAAATTCGAAGCGAGTACTTGCAACTCCGACCCCAGCTGTCCTTTTGATCCGGTAACGATAATTTTTTCCATTTCTATGAATTTACATAGTCTGATAAATACTGATATTTTTCGTTGAGGTGGCCTTCCAGTGCAATCGTAGCACGTTGAATAATATTTTCGCGATCTCCACCAAGTAGGTGAGGGAGGACATTGTTGATTAACTCATTACCAAAGCTTTCTGAAGCATCTCGGGGAAGTTCACAAGGGAGGTTATCAACAGCCATTACCGTAATATTTTCTTCTTTTTCTTCCTTAACGATAGCATCTGAAGAAGCACTATATTGATATACGGGATCGTCAATGGTTGAAGCTCTTTTGGTAGAGGGGATTGAACCTTCAATGTCACAAGTGATATCAGCGATCACCCGAATTTTAAATGCTTCCTTGAGCATGTCTTGCCTGGTAAACAATACAGGGGCTTTAGGATCCCAATAGGCACAGGCGATTAACAGGTCAGCCTTACTAGTAAAAGGAAGAAAAGTGCTGTTATAAGCTTCCGGGGATTTGAAAAATTCGTCTAATTGAAATGGCTTATCTTCTCTATGTTGGTGGTAATCTCCTGGTTCGAGCTGGGTGTATACAGGTATCGTATAGTCTTTCGAAAGAAAATCTGAAGGGCTTACTTTCTTGATTTTCATGACATCCAGGACTTCCATAGCTCCTTTTGCGACACGGCCACCTCCAGTAATAATTATGTTAATAGGAGGAAGCTTCACCTTTTGGAATTCATTTTTTAAATCTTCAAGGTCAAAACAATCACATGCTCTCCTAAGGTTAAAAAGGTTATTTCGTTTTGAATAAGTCCAAATACCATTGTATGCTCCTACAATACCAGCCCACCTTCCAAAGGCTACGATTCTTGCACCTTTTGAGTCAGTAAGTGTCTCGTAATCAACCAGTCGAATATTTTTAGAGAGAATTGCCTTAAGTAAATCTTTATTATATGCCTGTTTCTTAATGGTATGAGAGAAGAAGAAGTATGTTTTGTTAGGTATTAGCTGATCGATGGGTACTTCCTTGACACCAAATAGCACATCACAATCATCTATATGAGTGACAATTTGTAATCCCTGTTCTATATATTCCTGATCTGAAAAACAACGAATGTCACTTGATTGGACCACTAATTCTATTCCCGGAAACCTGTTCAATGTTTCTTTGGCCTGTATTGGGCTAAAGGGAGTCCTTTTATCAATTGGAACTTTGCCTTCTTTTATGA